>JAXJRB010000091.1:0-15192 GCA_036310845.1 Lachnospiraceae bacterium
AAATCCGTTGAGGATATGAAGAATATCAAGATTCGTGTTGCAGGAAGCAACCTCCTTATGGAATGCTATAAGAAATGGGGCGCTGATGCTACCAACATGAACTGGTCTGAAACCTATACTGCACTTCAGCAGAAAACCGTAGAAGGTCAGGAAAATCCTTTACCTGCTATCGACTCTGCCAGTGTTCAGGAGGTTCAGCCTTATTGTTCTCTTTGGAATGCTAACTATGACTGTCTCTTCTTCTGTATCAACCAGAAGTTATATAACAGCTTAACACCGCAGCAGCAGGCTGTTATTGATGAGTGCGGAAAACTTGCTACTGAATATGAGCGAGATATTAACCGTTCCGGTGACAGCGACATCATGAACCGCTGGACCAACAAAAACGGTGTAACTATCATTCCTTACGAAGAGCTTGATATTGATTCCTTCAAGAAAGCCGTAGAAGGCATTGATGAGTGGTATATCGAACAGTTAGAGAGCCAGAATTATACAGATGGAAGAGCTCTTGTAGAAGCTTTCCAGAAATAATCTACTCTTCCTAAAAAAGCTGGCATCATGATATGCCCCCAAAAGGTTAGGATTTTATTGCGTAACAGATTTCATGTCTGTTACGCATTTTTTATGCAGATTGGAGATATGTTTTTTTATGTAGTGAACAAAGTGGACAAGTCCACATCATCTCCCTAAATCCCTCTCTCTAGAGGGACTTGTTCACTTTGCCGCGCGAATCGCATATCACGAAGTGATAATTTCCATTAAGCGCACCAAAATAGGCATGGAAAATGGTTTGGTAATATAATCATCTACTTGCAAATCTAATCCCTTGATTTGTTCTTCCTCTCCATTTAGAGCAGTAAGCATAATAATGGGAATCTGTGATTGTTTACGAATTAATTCACAAACTGCAAATCCATTAATTTTAGGTAACATGATATCCAATAATATCAAATCAAAATACATGGATGAAAACAGGACAATGGCCTCCATTCCATCACTGGCAATCGTGATCTCATATCCAACTTCCTATAAAAAATTTTTCAAAAGTTCTTGTATATCTAAGTCATCCTCAACAACTAAAATATGTTGCATAAAAACATCTCTCCTTAAATAATCTTATTGTACCACATATTTTTGTGATTCTTGTGTAGTTCATTATTTAACGAATAAAAAAACAAACTCCCAGTCGTTAGATTTTTAGGTCTAACTTTTGGGAGTTTGTTCATCACATTTGTGATATCGGCTTTTTGATATATTTTTATAGCTTACAGAATTCCAAGCACTCTCAGCACACACCATACAAGCAACGCTGCCATAATGACATTCATCAGCTTATAATGGCTTGTATAAAATCTCTTCAGTATATTTCCCGCAAATGCCCAGATAAGATTTCCAAGGGCACCAAATACCATGAGATAAAAAGCATAGAACAACAATCCAATCAGTGATGTTACATAACCCAAAATATATGTTGAGAACATCATCAAACCATAAAGAATAATCTTCACATTTACAAGCTGTAAGATAATTCCCATCGCATAAGATGGTTCTTTTTCCGAATTACTCTCTCCCGGTGGAAGTCTTTTTAACGTTCCGTAAGCAAGATATAACAGATACGCCGCTCCTACATACTTCATAAACGGCTGAATGCCCGGTACAATGCTCTGTAATGTCTGACACAATAACCCACACAAGGTCATCAGACACATAGAACCTGTCCAGATTCCCAGCATAAACTTCATATTCTTCTTAATTCCGTATTTGCTGGCATTGGACAACAGTAAAATATTGTTCGGTCCCGGCGACCACACGGTCATAATAGCGGTGATGGTCATATCCAGCAATACTGCCATTGGTATTCCAAATAGTATCATTTGTAAGCCCTCCCCTTGATGTCACCTTATCTTTAGCATTCACTACTATTCCTTAGAATCTCTTGTCCAAACTGTTCCTGTTAGTCCAATTTCATCCTCATAGAAAACCGGATTCTGTCCCTGCTTTTTCTTCTGCTCATAGTGCTTCAATGCTTTAAACGCCTTATTGTTCTTAATAAATAAAATATTAGACTCTGCATAAAAATAATTTCCAATTAAGCTACTAAATGCAAACGCAAAACTTCCCATACCTGCCTCATTCGAGAATAAACCTCGCTTAATACCAATCACCTCTGCGATACCCGCAATATTTCCAATTCCTACTCTAGATGCCGTAGATATCATAAGCGCCTGAAAAGAAGATACCTTCTTCTTCCCATTTTCATCTTTTTCTACTTTTTCCAACATTGACTGAATACCATCTTTTAACAGTCAAAATTGTACACCTCTTGTTCTGATTGTAAAATAAATTCTAACTCCTGCTAACATAATGATTAGTACATACGTATACATTACATCATTAATCTGTGTTAAAATGTCATTTAAACTCATGCTGTCCCTACCTTTTTGATGCTAATTAAATATTAATTATAGCATAAGAATGGAAATGGTGCAAAAAACGGAGAGCATTATACTCTCCGTTTCATTTAATACACCTAATGTAACTCATAATATATGTATCTATTTTTTATCTACGAATATATTTATCTAACTCATGTGAAGTTAGAATTACACCATCTAACAACTCTTTTGCCTGTTCTGCATTATTCAGATTCTGTACACTTAACTCTGCTGCCTGTGAAGAAGACGCTGTTACTTCCTCTGTAGTTGCTGATAAGTGCATTATATTATCTACAATCTTATTATTTGCTTGTGATAAATCACTTAACATATAATCAATCTCACCAATATCTGAAATAAGTTGTCCTACATTATCATTTACTTCTGTAAAGCTTTCGGATGCTTTTGATATCAACTCATCCTGCGCCTGTGCTGCTTCTACAGATTTAGCAACTGCACCACCAGCCATTTCTGCATTATCAGATAATTCTCCTAAAATAGTTGCTATATTCTCTGTTTCTTCTCTTGTCTTTTCCGCCAACTGTCGTATTTCGTCTGCTACTACTGCAAAACCTCTTCCTGCCTCTCCTGCACGAGCACTTTCTATGGATGCATTCAATGCTAATAAGTTCGTTTGGCTGGATATCGCAAAAATAGTATCTGCAATACTTTTTACGGCTCCTGCACACTCCTGTAGCTTTCTCATCGCTTCTGCTACTTCTGAGTTTGTTTCTGAAATTACTTCAGATTGTTTCTTCAGATTATTCATAATCTGTAAACTCTGATCATTTAGTTCACCCGTGTGCTTTGCAACCTGTACCATGTTCTCAGAGCGTTTCAATGTATTGCCAATAGAATCCTGAATATTCTGTGTCATTTCCGTCTGTACTTGAATGTTTTCCGCTGTGCTCAAAGTACTGTCTGAGATATCCTTCATAGCACCATTTACCATATGAGTAGAAGAATTCAATTCATTTACAATATCCATCGCATTTTCTGTTCCTTTACGAACCTCTTCTGCTACTTCAATCACACTATCCATCGTGCTCTTTTGGCGTTCCTGCTCCTGTATAAGACTATGACGCGTGTCATGATTAAACTTTGTCAGGATATTTGTCGCAATATGAATCAAAACTAACAATATGAAAATCGTTCCTGTAGCTGCAATCTGATCAATTGCTGCTTCTCCTGAAAAAATTTTCTTAACACCTATTTTATATACATTAAAGAATATATTTAATACAATAAACAAAATCCCTGTGAATTGAGTGTATTTTTTATCAAAAAACAATACGGATGCTATACAAGGAATTGCTGCCATTATTCTAACATAATATGCTTCGAATTCAGATCCTGTAATGTATGCAACAAGAAATATGCCAATTAAAGCTACATATTTTGTGTGTTCATTTCCTGGTTTTTTCCGCTCCATTATACTTGTTACAGCTAATGATATTACAACAATCACTGTCAGTATCAAAGAATACGCTAATGTTCGAACACCTCTAATCGTTGCTATCCACACTACAAACAGCATTGCTGAATAAAAACACAAATATCCTAATGTCAAGAAACTATTGGCTTTCTTTATTTGTTCTGTTTTTTCTGCATAACGGTATTCTTTTTCTTTTATTTCCATTTCACTCTCTCCTTTTTCAGTTTTTTTACTCGTTATGCAAATTTTATCACACTTTGCCACTTTTTGCAAAGTGAGTAAATTCATTTTCCCACAATAGAATCTACCATTTTTTTACTATACGACAAAAAGAAACCAGCCACTGGTCCTACTAAAGCAGCACAGATAAACGTTCCTATTCCCCAAATACCTCCTAATAAAGCTCCTACTATGACAAACGACATATCCGTACATACTCTGACTATACTAAAATTAATTTTTATTTTATCACTTATCACAATAGCTACTAAATCATTCGGTCCTGTTCCTGCATCTGACTTTATAACAATTGACATTCCAATCGCTAATATTACACAAGCCAGTACTTCTGTTAGAATATTTAACCAAAACGGCCTGCTCTCTTGAAAAAAAGGACCTACTATTATTGAAAAAAAATCAATGATCGGTCCACCAAAAACCATGCAGATAACCGTTCCTATCTTCACATAACTTTTGTCTATCACAAACAACACAGCTATAATAAGCAGACACATCATAATATGAATGTTGCCGTGTGTAATCCATTGCAAACCATCTATACCGCTTACCGTTCGATGTATGCCTTGCACCAAAACATTAAAAGGATCCGCCCCCAAATCCACCAACAAATAGAGAGTTACACCAAAATGTGCAATCACTAAACCAACTAATAGAATGATACATCTTATTATTTTATCCATACTTCTCCTTTATTTTCTATATTTTTTTATTATATATTGTTATTATAGCACACAGCACAATTATTGTGTGATAACTTTAGGTATTGCAATCATAGGAATTTAAATTTTGTAACTGTTTCATGCCTTTATTGCCACTGCATGAAAATTTAGCATAGGATGAGCAATATATTACAATATATTACAATACCTTTCATTACATTTATGATATAATTATTTTTTATAAGAAACAGAACTAGGAGATCTACCGTGAAGAATTTCATTACTATGATTGAAAAGGATTCCATTGAAATATTAAAAGCAGAAAGCAATCACTCTTTTCCTTTGCATTCACATGAATGCTTTTGTTTTGGTATCGTTCATCAGGGAAGAGTTATTTTTGAAATTGGTAATGACAAAAAGGAATTATCAAAGGGTATGTGTTACATCATTCCTTCTAATGTCGGTGTAATCATTACCCCCTTGGAGCGATATGCCTATACTACTATCTGTTTTAAAAATGATAAAAAAGACGCTCTTATGAACTAT
This sequence comes from Lachnospiraceae bacterium, assembly GCA_036310845.1. Taxonomy (GTDB): domain Bacteria; phylum Bacillota; class Clostridia; order Lachnospirales; family Lachnospiraceae; genus COE1. The sequence goes on from JAXJRB010000091.1 coordinate 5,316, forward strand.
CAATATCAAGAATATTTCCCTTGTATTTGTGTAGAAAATCAAATTTTACAGTTATGCAATGATTATCTTAATGGACAAACTTGCACACATTTCATGCAACAGATACATTCTTTCTTAGAACCCTATAGAATACCCTTAACAGACAATAAGAAAGCAGATGATATTCTTATTTTACAGGGCAAAGAGTATATCCGACAGCATCTATATGAACCATTTAACCTAGAACAGGTAGCCTCCTATCTTCATATTTCCAAATATCACTTTATACGAAAGTTTAAACAAAAAGTAGGCGTTACTCCAAATCAATACTATATTCAGGCCAAAATTTATGCTGCCAAACAGGCATTAAAACAAAACGAAAAAGAAACAGATGTAGCTGCCAATCTGAATTTCTCGGATCAAAGCTATTTGTGTAATGTTTTCAAAAAGCAAATGGGAATTAGTATGAAAGATTTTAAGCAAAATTTTGTACAGTTATAATACCGCAATATTATACAAGTTTTTCTCTTTTTTCTTTGTTATCATTTTCATATCAAAGAAAAAGGAGAAATATATTATGAAAGTAAATGCAGCTTTTATTTTTGTAGCACCGGAAACAGATAAGGAAATTCACAAAGCAGTGATTGAGACCCCTGCATTAATACTAAATGTAATTGGGGTAAAGAATTACGAAGAAGGCGTTAGTGTTGCCAAAGAAATGGCAGACCAGGGTGTAAAAGCCATTGAACTTTGTGCCGGTTTTGGAAATGAAGGTACCGCTATGGTAGCCAAAGCAGTAAAGGGAAAAGCATGTGTTGGTTCTGTTAAATTTGATCATCATCCAGGATTTGATTTCAAAAGTGGTGACGAACTTTTTAACTAATTAATCACCTGTTTCCTTGAAATACCAACACACAAATGCTATAATTTCAAACGTTAAGACATTAAACAAGTATAAATTTATTTATGCTTGTTTTCTTTTATTTTTGTAACTGTTAAATATCAAATGGTTATCGTATCTTTGCATTAGCCATGAACAGTTACTACATATTCATATATATAGAAAGGTGTATGATTCCTATTATGTATCAAAATAAAGATGTATTTCAAGGACTCTCTGTCCCTCGTGCTATTGCGAAATTTGCTATTCCTACTATTTTAAGTCAGCTTGTAACTCTTCTCTATAATTTGGCTGATACCTTTTTTGTTGGTCATACCAATGATCCTTCACAGGTCGCTGCGTTAACCTTGAGTTTTCCATTGTTCATGACCTTAACTATGATTAGTAATCTGTTTGGTATCGGTGCTAACAGTTTTATTTCCCGTTCTCTTGGACAAGGTGAACACAAGCAGGCTTCCAAAGCTTCAACCTTTTCCTTTTATGGTGCACTTGTAGGTGTTCTGATTATTATTGTTGCCCTGTCCGTTTATATGACTCCGATATTGACACTAATCGGTGCCGTTACACCTGAATCCTTCCAAGCTACCAAGGCATATCTTAGCTGGACTGTTATTTATGGTGGCATTCCTTCTGTTAGCGCCTTAATGCTTGGACACTTAATACGTGCAGAAGGCAATACCAAACAGGCAAGTATCGGTATGGCTCTTGGCGGTATCTTAAATATTGCTCTTGACTATGTCTTTGTTTCTCTCTTAAATTTAGGAGCTGAAGGAGCTGGTATTGCTACCTGTATTTCCAATATTATTGCATTTTTATATTTGCTTCAGATCATTCTTCGTACAAAAGGAACTGTCATCGTATTAAATCCAAGAAAGCTTTGTTTTGAAGCACAAATCATACAACAGGTCATCTTAGTCGGTATTCCTGCAGCAGCAATTATCGTACTTGGAAGTTCCGCTAACATTGTGCTAACGCACTTTATGTCTCAATATGGAGATGTCTCCATTGCTGCTTTTGGCCTTGTTCAGAAGATTGGTTCTATTGCCATTCAAATTACCGTTGGCCTGACTCAGGGCATTATGCCACTGTTAGGATATTGTTATGGCGCTATGGATACAAAACGCTTAAAAGAAATCAACCGCTATTCCTTTATTATCTTGGGATGTTACGCTATATTTTGTCTCGTTCTGGTTATGACACTTGCTGAGCCATTGATTAAGCTATTTATCTCTGAACCTGATACCGTAGCCAAAGGTGTACAGTTCCTTCGTATCTGGTTCTTCTGTTCACCAGGCATGTGTTTTACAAACTTGTTCAGCAGTATTTTCCAGGCCATGGGAAAATGGGCGCACTCTCTTGCGTTGTCTGTCATTCGTCAGGCAGGACTTTTGTTCCCGCTTTTAATTATCATGAACTACTTTGTAGGAGAAATCGGACTTGTGTATGCACAACCAATTTCAGATACCATTTCTTTGCTTGTAGGTATCTGCTTCTATGCACTGCTTATTAAGAAACTATAAAAGTATTAGATCGACAACATGAGCATAAACAAGAATTTCCTAATTCTATAAAAATAGTGCGTGCCAGCGCACGCACTTTGGCAAGAATTTCTGCCGAAATTCTTGTCTAACTACCACTCTGTTACAGCATTTTCCTATTGCATAAAAATAATGCGTGCCAGCGCACGCACTTTGGCAAGAATTTCTTACGAAATTCTTGTTTAATGTACACTACGCTACAGCAATTTCCTATAAAATAAAAACTGCAGGCAACTCAAAATTTTGAGTTACCTGCTATTTTTATTCTTTTTTATATACAATGTGTTTTAGCCGTTCTTGTGACAGACCATATTTTTCTTCCAGCTGTTCAAAGGAACTTCCCTGCTGATATTCCTCTTTGATTCTGACATTTCGTTCTTTATAGTATGTTCTGGCGCCGGAGCCTTCTCCCCATTTTCGCTTCTCCTCTAATCCAGGGATGTAAATTGCTTCTCCTGCAACATATTTTTGAACTTCTTTTAGTAATTCGTCAGGAAGAACGTGACTCGCATTTTTATAGCGCATTCTCTCTCTTTCCTCCTTAATTGTCTGCCAAAAATTCTTCTAAATCGTTATACATATGACCTGTCAATCCATTTTCCTTCAAAATCGACAATAAATATGCCTCTATCTCTTTTGCTTTTTCTGCAAAAACAGATAACTGTTTGCTGTTAAAATATCCCATTAAATCCATTTCTTTCAAGCCAAAATCATCCTGAATAGCATCAAACTCTATTTGTAAATAACAGCCTAGCAAATAACTGTCCTCTACCGCCCCAATAGATGTATAATACTCTATTCGGCGGAAGGTATAACGTGCCTCATGATACCAAAACGCCAATTCTTCCAAATTATCTGCATTTTTTTCCTGTTCTTTACTCTTACTAGGATGATGCTGAACCATAAGTATCCTGGTAGCCTTTATCATCTCATATGCAAGTGTACGTACCTCATCTGCCGTTTGTGCCTCTAACAGTTTCGTAAACAATTCAAGGAAATTCTCTGGTTGCAATGTCATGTTGGACAAATCCTTTGTAAGGTTCATATATCCGCTTTCCAGATAAGTACCATTTATAGAAGCTATCGCACTCATAAGGAAACAACTCACACCACCTGCTGCCTTTCGAAGCTTACCAAACTTCTCCTCAAATAGCATGGTCTGATAAATTTCCTGCGCTGTTTCAAGCTGTTCGAGTGCCTTTCCATACATCAAAACTTTGTCTTGTAACCGTTCAAACATCTGCTCTTTTATCGTTTCAAAACGTTTTCTATCCTCTTCTGTTCTGGCATAAATTACTTCACCCTTTGCAAAAGCAAATATCATTCTTGGTTCTTCAATATTTGCTATTCCTTCTAATCTATCCCAACTAATCGGAAAGAGGTCATATCCCATTTCTTCAATCATAAAGGTATTTGCCATCTGAAATCCACGCTCTGTTGACGGAATGAAAAAGTCAAAAATCATATTCTGTTCATCTGTCGGAATCTTACAACCACCAACCTGTCCTATCAGCAACGCCACATCATCCTTGTATTCTATTTCTATTTTCTGTATCGCCCAGTCTACTAATTCTTTATCGATATTTTTCATTTTATCAACCGTACCTTTCTTAGATTTGCATCTCGCAATATAACATTTGTGTCATTTACACCCACTCACTATATCTTTTATCTGCTGATTCCTGTTCCCATGAAATAAAAACTTCTGCTTCCCAATGATATTTATCAATCACTGCAATCTGTTGATAACCAATGCTGGTATAAAATGTCTGGTCTCCGCCTTCCATTCCTTTACAGCTTGGATACATCTGCTTTACACGGTTAGACAGCTCATGCATAAGAGCCGTTGCGATTCCCTTTCTGCGCTCCCACCAACACACAGCAAGTGGCTCTAATTCACAATATTCCATTACTTCATCATACCATATATTAGCAAACGCAACGGGTCTTTTTTCTGCATCTAGCACACATAATTCCAACTTAGGATTATAATGCTTTTCCTGTCTCATCTTGCGAAAAGCTTCGTGACCGTATTCTGCCGGTCTAGAAGCTCCATAGCCGAATGCGTGGCGATGTACATTTGCCAAATATTCTGGTGGTGTCTGGGTTCCATCTGCAAACGTATATCCTTCCGGCAGATTTACCTCAAATGGTTCTTCCTGAAACATGAGTACATTAATATTTTCTTTCCAATCTGTTATCTGAAAATCCTTTTGCTGTAACAGTTTCTGCAATATACGATTCCACTGTGGAACAAGCAAGGTAACTTCTCTTGTTCTTCCGTCTTCCTTGATTCCAGCTCCATAGGTCTTAACATGCTTTATCATCTCTAACAGCAGCTCTTCTTCCTGTGCACGTTCTTTTGAATCAAATATAAGCATATTTTCGCCGTCATAGCACGCTTCATTCCATGTACATGCCACCAACTTATCATCTTCAAAATAACAGCCTATTGTTTTCTCCCACGCTGAATGAGAATCGTTAAATTCCTTATTGATTGTATTGGCAAATTCTACTCTGCTAACAGGAACTGCCGGCACCTCCCATGCATAAGACTTTCTTGCCAGCTCTATCATGGCATCATAATATTCTTCTTTATAAAAACGAAATTCATACTTCATTACACAAAACACCCTTTTATTACTGTTTACTTAGTTCCAGTAACTTCCTTTCTTCTAGTTATGATTTTATCACTCATTATTACTCTTCTTTTTTATCACATACAGTCAAGAAAGAATATGTCATATTTTTGTGTAATGATTGTTGACCTATTATGTCCCAATAATCCGAAGGTCTCACCCTTCCTTACATACAACAATAAATCATCCACAACTTTTTTCCCTGAAAATGATTTACTTACCTGTTGCACTTCCATGCATTTTTCACTCATCTAAAAATCCTCCTTGTTCTTCTTCAAGGAGAATTTTATATTCTCCCCTTAAGGGGAGAGTTAAGTAATTTTTTAATATAGCTTTCCGCTTCCATCCATCTGTGCAAGAGCTTGTATTCTCTTACACAGAATGGGGTGATCTGCAAGTAAATTTACCCACCAAATAAAAAAGCCTTTCTGCTCTTTTGCCTGCTGCAAATAGTCTTCACGGTCCACCATTTTATATAAATGCCTGTCTACCATAAGCATAAACATTGCTGATACACCATCATTACCCGAAATACGTTGTGCTAATCTGTCAACACTATACTCTCTTGCCCTAGATGCCGTTGCTCCAATAATAGGAACGCCCTTTACAAACCAAATTGGAATATTATAATGCAATGTCGCATGTCCATAATAAATATGCGCCATTTCATGTGCAATAATAAATCCTAATGCATCCATATCATGATGTTCACGATATGCTACTTCAAATATTTCTGTATTAATTTCAATATATTGCTTGCGAAAGATAAATGCTGAAAATGCATTTAATACTCCGTTGCTCTGCATAATATATGCCTTTGGTGTTTCTTTCATCTGTAATTTTTTTGCATACAATTCAATCAATTCATATACTTCTGGGAAATTCTTTTCTGTAATACGTAAACTTCTAGACCTTGCAAATGCATATATGTAATATAATCCCAAATAGCCGAATACGGCAAGAATTACACCGTATAATAACATTTCTAATTCGAATGGCATATCTTCTTCTGTTAATTTTTCACTCTCTTCTTTATGTTCCTTTTCTATTTCCTCTACTGTTTCTTCATCATTATAATCTTGCATTGTTTCCTGTACTTCTTCCTCGAATTGCGCCCATGCCCTGATTGCCAATTCTTTATAATCTGACAGACTTGTCAACACCACGGCAAGCACTCCTACCGTCAGTAGCAAATTTAGCTCAATCAACCGTCTATACCATCTTCTTTCCAATCTATGACGACATGCTTTAGCCTCTTCTTTTGTAATCACAGTAAATGTGATTGCATCCGTTGTTTCTTTTCTTATCTTTTCATCCTCTAACATATATATCTCCACCTCACGTTATAAATTATTGTGTTACTGTTTCCCAATAAGAATAGTATAGCGCAAGAAAAAAAGAATGGTATTTTTTGTCGTTAAACCATTCTTTTTTGTCGTAAATAGATTTTTACACTACTATATGTAATAAAAACATCCCATTTTCACATGACATTTTCATCATGCCACCATATTTTTCTACGGTACTTCTCATAGATGCTAATCCCAAGCCATGATACTTTTTCTCTGCTTTGGTTGTATATTCACTTTGTCTATTCTGATTCAAAATCGGTTCACAAAGTTTCTCATCTGCAACGGAATTGGTCATTTCTATCGAGTAAAATTGCTTTGTTCTCTTTAATGTAACCTTGATTTTTCTATGCTCTCTTTTTTCTATTTTGATACAAGCTTCAATCGCATTATCAATGGCATTGGCAAATACTTTGCAGATATCCATCGGTTTCCAATTCAGTCCTCGATCTAGTACTCCATCAATTTCAAACTGTATTCCCTCTTTCTGCATCCATTCAAGCTTAGCAGAGAAAATACAATTCAACATCTCATCTCCAGTAATAACCTTGGGCGATAATGCTTGGATTTCCTGTAACAAGTTTTCAGCATATGCTGTTGCTTCCTGTACTTTTTCACTTTGCAACAGCATTACAATACACGCCAAATTATTTTTCATATCATGTCTGGCACGCTTGGTTTCTTCTTCTGCTGCCTTATGCTGTTCCAACAATTTCAATTGCTCTTGTAAAAACAACTCCTGATATTCCTTCACTCCTTGATAGTAATTACTCACCTGTCCGCGTATCATATAAAGTGGCATGATAACGCAGAAAACTATAAGAATAATAACGAGAAAACTATAGATTCCCTGTCCTAACTCTGTATCTTCCTGTGCAATACTTAACAACGCATACATCAACATAATAAAGATAGAATATGCTCCCAGAAAAACATATTCTTTTTTCCTAAATCGGATATGTACTTCCTTTTTCAGATACATAGACTTTATACGATAATAACAAAAAGCAAAAAATGCCGCTAATAATAACGTAATCAAATACCATCTTTCATCATCGTTACTAACCGTTCTCATATTTGGAAAGAAATAAGCTATTCCCATTAACATGATACCTGCGTACATAAAGCAAATAACAAAATATACATATGCGCAAAGAAGAAAACGTTTGATATACTTACCTTTGCACCCAAACAATATGATAACTGCTACTACAACAAGTTCGATCCATAGCGAACTATTTCCGACAAACAGTTCTACCAATTCGTTACATATAACATAACCAACTGTCCATCGCGATTTCTTTTGATTCCACAAAATTTCTTCATCACAAAAGCAATGCATGAATAGCGCTATCATGGCAATGGAATAATAGTCTAATAACACAGAAGAGATTATATTAATCAACCCTATTGAATTACTCACTAAATAGCAACCTCCTTCACATATTGAAAGAGCGCATCTTTTAGCTTCTTTTCTTTTGTCTTACTAACAGGAAGTACCGTACCATCCTCCATCCGTACCTCATGATGACCAAAAGACTCTATACTTCCTAGAGCTACTAGATATCCTCGATGAATACGGAAAAATCCATCTGTCTCTAGTTCTTTTTCATAATCACCCATATTGTAACGATGCACATAAACTTTATCTTTGGTATGTATTTCTACCTTTTGATTCTGCGCTTCCATGAAAATAATATCTGTTACTAGTATTTTTTCTTCGCAGTCTTTATTTTTTACCCATATAATCTTTCGATTTTTTTCACGCTTTATCATATAGGATATAACCTCTTGCAATTTTACAGGGTTCACAGGCTTCGTCAGATAACGCAATGCATTTACTTCATACCCTTCTAACGCATACTCTACATGATTGGTTAAAAAAACAAGTTCCATATTCTCACTTTGTTCTCGAATCTTTTTAGCAATAGTAATTCCATCCATTGTCGGCATTTCAATATCTAAGAATATGATGTCATAAGGTTTATTTTCTATTTTTTTAAGCAAGTCCTCCCCCTGTGCAAAGGAATCAATTACTACATCAATGCTATTAACTATTTTCTCTAATTCTGTTTTTACATGTACTCTGTATTTTTCTTCATCGTCACATACTGCAATACGCATAGCTATATTTTCTCCCCTTTAAAATCTTTACATTATAGTTGTACTGCAAATACATGACCTTCGTCAATTCTTAAATGTGTTTTTTACTTTCAACAAGCAATTGCACAATCAAAAAACTGCCGAACATGTATCTCACAGATTTTGTCCAGCAGTTTTTTTAATATATATTTCCTAAGTCTATTTCATTGCTTCCATAACTTCGTTACGATAAGGAATAGAAGGAACTGCTCCCTTCCTCGTCACAGCAATCGAAGAAGCTTTTGCACTCATTTTAAGAATATCTGCAATTTCCATGCCTTCGATAAGACCTGCCATGAAATATCCAGTAAAGGTATCTCCTGCTGCTGTGGTGTCCACAGCTTCCACCTTAAATATTGGCTGATGAATGCGTAAGTCTCCTTCTGCATAAATAACTCCGTCTTTTCCAAGCGTCAGTACAATTTTTGCATTTGGATATAACTCCACAACTTTTGCAATAATATCCTTCGGCTCAGTAAATCCGGTAATCTGTCCTCCCTCTACTTCATTCATCAGAAAAAGACCAATCTTACTCATATCAACATCTTTGAGCCTGTCATTAAACGGAGACGGATTCAGCGCAATCTGCATTCCCTTTTCATATGCTTTATCCACAATGTAAGGAATCATGTTTACTTCGTTCTGTAACAAAAGCATGTCGCCTGCTTCAAATCCTTCCAACACTTCATCCACATATTCTTCCGTCAGACACTCATTCGCTCCACCATAAAGAAGAATGCAGTTTTGTGCACTTTTATCTATCTGTATAATTGCATGACCAGTTTTGCCTTTAATCTGTCGGATGTAGTAAGACTTTACACCATTCGGTACTGACAATATGAACTTATCTCACTAATACCTCACTTAATTCAATTCTCTTCATAGCAAATCCTACTCTTAATTAATTGTATTAATATTATTGCGCATATTTATTAATCTCTAGAGAATTTTCGCAAATAGCATACATTATTCATTCTTGATTCAACTAGCATTTCCTTAGCAATCTTAATATGGACTCTATTTAGTGGACAAGGTCTTTCCTACAAATAGTGTGTGCCAGCGCACACACTTAAGCAAGAATTTCGTAAAAAATTCTTGCTTAACTACTTCTGCGTAACAGCACTTTCACATAAAGAAAAAGTCTTGCTACAAAACAAGACCTAATAAAATAACTTTTATACACACATTGTATTCCTTCAAAACCGAACACACAAATCTTTATCAAACATTTTACTTCCGTTCTTAACAATTCTTCATTTACCTTCCAGGATAAGCCCTCGACCTATTAGTGACATTCAGCTTAATGCATTACTGCACTTACACCCATGC
>JAXJRB010000092.1:0-1932 GCA_036310845.1 Lachnospiraceae bacterium
ATTACTGACAGTAGTATTTATAGCAGTAAAAACGATATTTCATCATCTGATTATGCCTGTTTTAAAGAGAATTTAAAAACTCTTCATGGAAATAAATCCCTTGAAGTTCTTCCTGATCTAGATGATATGAAAAAAACATACCTAGGACCTTAAGCCGATTTAGCATGAGGTCTGTTAGTGTTAACGATCTGCCACAATAACATAGGTAGATCTTTAAATAATACACTGTCTCGATTAGATGGCTTTGACCTTTTACAGTACAGAGCTATGTCATCGAGAAGTTCTTTAACAATTTGATATACAGTAGATAATCCTTTGTTTTGTAAGGATTGGAATAGCTTGTTAAAACCGAAATTTAGATTATGAAGCTTTAGCATTGATAACCATTCTATTTTATTGTTGATTCTGGCTTTATGACCTAAATAGGTTTTGATAAATGAAACCATTAGCGAAAGGAGAATAAACAAAAGGATGATGTTCTTGTTAGCAGAGTTAATACTCTGAAGACAGGAGCTTTGTTTATTTGCCTTATTGAATAATTCAATAGACCAACGAATTCGATAAAGCAAATAAATCTGTCTTGCACATAATCTGTCTTTAGGAATGTTTGTTCTAAGAACAGAGCGAGTTTCAGATTCTTCATCTTTGTTATGATGTCTTATCACAACCCTAAGGTTATTACCTTTCGTTGTTTTAATGGTTAAATCAGCATTGGTGGTTAAAGGCAAATCTTTAATAGTTTTATCAATGAGATTAGAAAGCTCTTCCCCTGAGTCTGAATAAGCAGAATTGATTATTCCTGTTGTGTTATTTCTTCCCCTAATAAGGAAGAAATTACCAGAGTCAGCAATTCTCTGTTCAAGCTCTTCATCAATGTAACCTCTGTCAGCAATAATAAGAGTATTTTTGAATTTCTCTGGATAGACACAGGCTCTCTCAGAGCCAACAGCTTCAGTGATTTCAAAATACTCAAAGGTCTGCTTAACCATAGAGAAAGCGATATGAAGCTTAAGTCCTGGTCTTGCTGTAGTTCCATCTAAATGAGGTCTTCCTTTACCCTTACAGTAGAAGTTATTAGCACAGGAATATGATAAATCAATTTCAGTTCCATCAATCAAAATAATGTCATTAACCTTTAACTGCTTAAGAAGTTTGCTAAGGTTTTCAGGCAAAGCTTTCTTGATTTTCTTTATAAATGAGCTAGCAGAAGGTAATGTCATAATCTCAGATAAAAGACTTTTCATGACATCAAGTGTCTTTTCATTCTGCAACTGCTTATGAATACACTTATGACTCATAGATTTTTCAGGATTGAGTCTGTTATAGCTGTCATGTAAAGAGCATAAGGTGAACTCAGATTTTTTGGTTGATGAGCACATTAAATTAGCTGCATTTAACAGATAGTCTGATAAAGAGAAAAGTCTTTCTCTTACAATAGCTCCATTAGTTCTAGCTAAATCAGAAATGTGGTCTTTAGATAAAACTGATGTAAGAGAAGTTGCTTGAAATGTTGACTTTGGTTCAATAATAAGTGATAATTTTTGCATGGGATTTGTTTGTTATCTAATTGATTTTATACACATTTATTATATCACAAACAATCCCATTTTTATTATCAAATCCCTTAAAAATCAGCATTTTATACAAAAGTTACAAAAGTCCAAATTTCTGGAAAAACAGAGTCCAAAATCCCCAAAAAGAGATATCTAAATACCTCATTTATGGGGCTTGTATACCAAATTGTTAAAGAACTTATGCTTACTGAAATAAATTCTGTAAACATTGAAAATCAATTAATGATTTTCTACTTATGTTTTAAAAAGATCTTCTGATACTTTTATCTAAAGATCTTAGGTATGTATTATTATCATTCAAAATTCTTAATATTGAGAAATATCAAAAAACACTAAAAAATATGCTGATGAGTTATAG
>JAXJRB010000093.1:0-28964 GCA_036310845.1 Lachnospiraceae bacterium
TAGCGTAGTGGCAGTTAGACAAGAATTTCGTAAGAAATTCTTGCCAAAGTGCGTGCGCTGGCACGCACTATTTGTTCTTTAAAAAAGAAAGATAAGAAAAAAGCAACACACAATAAACAGATAAATATTGATGGTATAATTTTTGCACGTTACTGAAACGGAGTGAACAGTAACGTATATAATAGTAATTATCAAATAGAGGGGGGGGCATAAAGTGGATGTCCGGAAAGTTATATGATAAAATGAGATAGATATCGAAAGTGACTGTAATCACTTTTTACATTATATAGATAAGAATAAGGAGGAGTTTGGGTGAAAAGGATACGTTGGAGAATAGTAGGGTATTTAACATTGCTTATATTAGCGCTAGTGTTATTGCTACAACTTAGTAATAAGTCAATGCAGGCATTGATGCCAGTTATGTTGGATTTGGATTTTGTAGGAGAATATAGCATAGAAGGAAAAGAATGGAAAGAATGGGAGGAAGACACTAGATTATCAAGCTTTGAAGGGGAACTATGGCTACGAGGACATTTTACAGAACCGTTTTTTGATGATATGATAATTAATTTTTATTTGGAGCATATAGGGCTAACGGTTTTGGTTGATGGACAAGTGGTGTATGAAACGGGAAGAGCCAGAGAAACACTTCCGGAAATGGTATGTGGAAGTTACTGGAGTGCTTGGGGATGCAAAGGCTTGGGAGAACAGGAAGAAGTTGAATTCCATATATATAATCCGCATGGCTATGGGAATGCCAATGCATATAATAGGTTTATGAAATCATTTTGTGTAGGGCCTGAACAAATACTGATAAGTTATTTGAAGGAATATACAAGACTATATTGGATAGCGGGGATTTTTTTGGTTGTTATGTCAGTGGTATTGTTGGGAATAGCAATCGGATATTATGCACAGAGACTACAAAAATATGATTTATTAATTAGTATGGGGCTTTTGTCATTTTTTACGGGTGTTTACATTCTTATGGATACAATAGATATATGCTATCGTAGTTACTTTAATATATTTAATACGTGCGTACGACAGTTATGTATCATATTTGGCTCTATGGAATTGGTGAATTGTATAAGGAAAACATTATGTGAAAAAAGAAGAGAGATTGCAACCAAAGTATTGATAGCACTGGGAATTGGAAATGGATTGTTCTTTATTAGTGTATTAATTGGAGTATGCGGAATATATAATATTGGCTTTCCGTGGGCAATATTACAAGGCATTGTGCTTATAATTATGATTTGGCTGTGCGTTTGTGAATGCATTGAGAAAAGGAATAAAGAGAAAAAGTTATTAGTATCATATAGCGTATTATCGATAGCATTGTTATTAGAATTTGTGAATGCGTATACAAATTTTTGGACAAGTGGAATTGTAATAAAGGTTTTGTTTATATTATTTTTTATATATCATTTATTGCACGCAGTTGTTGCTATTGCAGGAAATCAAAGAGAATCTGAAAAAGCGAAAGTATTGGCAAAAGAGCTCAAGAATAGCCGTGTTGTATTGGCTATGAGTCAGATAAAAACACATTTTATTTTTAATGTACTTACTGCAATAAGTGGTATGTGCGAATATGATCCGATAAAAGCAGATGAGACATTAGTACAGTTTGCTAGATATTTAAGACATAATATTGATGTTATGCAGGAAGATGGATTGGAAATGTTTTCAAAGACATTAGAACATCTTGAGGATTATGTTCAATTGGAGCAGGTTCGTTTTGGTGATAAGATAAAGTTTGTGAAGGATTTGAAGGTGACAGAATTTAAAATACCTTCGTTGGTGTTGCAACCAATAGTAGAGAATTCAATTAAACATGGATTGTGCCAGAAAAAAGATGGGGGAACTATAGTAATAGAAACATGGACGGATGGTACAAATATAAAGATATCCATTTCAGATGACGGTGTAGGATATTGTGTAGAAACAGAGAAGGAAGAATCTGTAGGGTTAAGAAATGTTGCATTCCGATTAAAGAATATGGTGGATGGTAGAATGGAGATAGAGAGTACAGAAGGAATAGGGACGAAGGTGTTAATAACGATTCCTTGTAAGGGGGTTATGTTGTGAGAGTAATATGCGTGGATGATGAAAAACCGGTTTTGGATAATTTTGCAAGAAAGGTGAAAGATATATCGTTAGTTGAAAGTCTGGAATTGTTTCAGGATGCAGAGCAGGTAGTTGAATGGGTAGCGGAACATAAAGTTGATGTTGCTTTTTTAGATGTAGAAATGCCGATGGTAAATGGGATAGAGCTGGCAAGAAGAATGAAAAAAATAGATGAGGATATTCGAATTATTTTTGTGACAGCCTATACACAGTATGCTCTTGACGCGTTTAGAGTGGATGCACTCGGTTATTTGTTAAAGCCGTATTCAAAAGAGGAGATAAAGAAAGAACTTGAAAAAGCATCACTTATGCGTGTGAAACCAAAAAAGAATGTGAGAATACAAACAATGCCTGATTTTGCAGTGATGGTAGATAATCATATTCTACACTTTGAACGGTCTAAACCGGAGGAGTTACTGGCTTTACTGGTAGACAAAGCTGAGGTAGGGATGGCTGTTGGAGAAGCAATTGCTTGTTTGTGGCCAGAGAGACCGGCTGACGAGAGTACAAAGACGTTATATCGAGTTACATTTCATAGGTTGATGGAAATATTAAAGAATACAGGTATTGATCATATTATTGAAACAAAAGGAAGAAAAAGATATTTAGTTATGGAACTTGTGGATTGTGATTTGTATCAATTGTTAAATGGAGATGCAGAGATGATACAAGGATATACAGGTGAATATTTGAAAAGATATTCCTGGGCAGAGACACGCAATGCGCAGTTGAATAGTATAAAAATGATGTCAAATAAAGAAAGTGTAAAAGTATGATTTCCAATAAGAGGAATTAGGGAATATGTAGAATAAGAATATTGTATAAACGAACAGGAGACTTTTTATAAAGTCTCCTGTTTTGCGGTAACGGTTTGGTAACAAGATATTTGCTATAATGACAGAAAATAGCACGAGTTTTCGTGCAAATATTGGATAATATCAGACATTTTGAGGTAGAAAATGACATCATTGGTAATTGATAATTCACAAGTTATAGTAGAAGATTTGATTCGTAAGCTTAATGATTTATTTCCGGAAGGAAAACATGTCGGAATGACATCCGTGGAAGATGCATTGGATTATATAAATGAGGAAAGAGTAGATGTTGTTTTGATGGAAACGGTTTTTCCGGAAATGGATAGCATGGAAGCTGTTAGAAGAGTAAAGACAATGCAAGAACGAACAAATGTAATTTGTATAACAGAGCATTCGGAATTTGCATTGGAGGCTCACTTGTTATATGTAAGCGGATACTTACTGAAACCTGTTAAAATAGAGGAGCTGAAGCAAGCCTTTGATAATTTAAGATATCCGATTCGGGAAAAGAAACAGGAATCGTTAGTAATACAATGTTTTGGTAATTTTGAAGTATATGTGAATGGTGGGGTTCTAGAATTTAAACGTAAAAAATGTAAAGAATTATTAGCTTATTTGGTGGATCGAAAAGGGGCCTCGTGTACTATGGGAGAAGTGCTTGGCATTTTGTGGGAGGATAAGCCAGATACAAAATCTCGAAGAAGTCAATTAAGAACACTGATATATGAATTGAAAAAAACGTTAGAAGAAAAGGGCTTTGAGAAAGTTTTACGAAGAAGTCATAATGTAATTTCGATTGATGTAGATAAGGTAGAGTGTGATTATTATCTCTTTTTGAATTGTGAGCAAGGGGAAACGATTCGATACAGGGGAGAATATATGAAACAGTATTCGTGGGCAGAAAATACAGCTGCTCAGTTAGAGTATAAATGCAATGAATAATAACTGATAATTAATGGTAAAAATGGTAAAAGATAGATAAGTTGCACTTTTGATGCACTTGTTGTGCTAATATTATGTTTACTTGATGAAAAAGTGTGAAAAGTGGCATTCGGGGGAATGTGTCATGAGTACAGAGTTGAATATGATACTGTATGAAGAAATGATTGAAAGCATGCAGGAAGGGATAATTATAATTAATGCAAAGGGGACAGTTATAAGAATGAATGACGCTGCAATGAGACTTTTGGGAGTCGATTGTAGCGCTGTTGGCGTACCATATGCATTACTCATGGTAGAGGATACGAATAATGATGATTTCCATGAAATAGTGTTAGGTGCAATATATGAAAGAAAAAAAATCAGTGGACAAATCGTAAAACTGGCTGGTGACGAAATATGGGTGTCTGTTACAGCTAGTTATCTTAATAATGAAGCAGGTAAAGCTGTTGTTATTGTTATGGAAGACTTAACGGGAATAAGTGAGTTAAGGGATGCACGAATTGCTCTGAACAAAATCAGGAAATTGAATGAAGAGCTGGAAGGTGCTAAAAACGAGGCAATCGAAGCAAACAACGCTAAAAGTCGCTTTATATCAAATGTTTCTCATGAAATAAGAACCCCAATTAATGCTGTACTTGGTATGAATGAAATGATACTAAGAGAGACACAGGAAGAACAAATTCTTCAATATGCAAATAATATCCAGAATGCAGGAAAAACGTTACATTTTCTGATTAATGATATTTTGGATATGTCTAAAATTGAAGCTGGAAGAATGGAGCTTACGGAATCAGAGTATGAATTGGATCGTCTCTTACAGGAATTGTGGGGATTGATTTATTTAAGAGCTCAGGAAAAAGGTCTCGCTATATATTTTATTATTGATAAGAATACTCCGTTGCATCTGTACGGAGACGATATTAGAATTAAACAAATTTTAACCAATATACTAACGAATGCAGTAAAGTACACCCCAAAAGGAGAGGTGAAGCTTACACTGGAATATCAGAAGAAAGACGATGATATGATAGAACTGATTGTTGCGGTTAGTGATACAGGAATTGGCATTCGTGAAGAAGATAAGGCTGCTGTTTTTGAAAGCTTTCGAAGAGTAGATGCACATAAGAATAAAAGCATTGAAGGAACCGGACTTGGGATGAATATTACCATGTCGTTGCTGGATTTAATGAATGGAAGCTTGCAAATGGAAAGCGTATATCAGCAAGGTTCAACTTTTACAGTAAGAATTCCGCAGAAGGTATGTGGAATTGAGACGATCGGCGAGTTTGATGTTCAGAAACTAAATATAAATGGCAGAAGTGAAAAGGAGAATAGAACAACAATCTATGCACCTGATGGAAAGGTATTGGTAGTGGATGACAATCCTCTAAATCTTGAGGTTGCAAAAGGCTTGCTGAAGCGTACAGGAGTACAGGTGGCAACGGCAGAAAGCGGAAAAAAGGCACTGAAAATGGTGGAAAAGGATACGTATCATCTTATATTGATGGATCATCAGATGCCTGAAATGGATGGAATTGAGACATTACAGGAGTTGAAAAAGAAGAAGTGTTTTTATGAGAAAAAGATTCCTGTGGTCATGTTGACGGCCAATGCGGTGTCAAACTTAGGCAATATTTATCAAGAGGCTGGATTTGATGATGTTCTTACGAAACCAATTGAGCCTGCAAAACTGGAAATGATTATTGCAAAATCATTGCCTGATAATCTTTTGCAGGATATACCTGTCAATCATGAAAAAAATCAGGAAAAGTGTTTGCCGAAGGATGCGTTGGAAACGGATAAAGCAGAGTTGTTGAAAAGATATGGTGTTGATTTCCAAAAAGGTCTTTTGCATTTACGAGGTGATACAAATGTATATTCCGAGTTGGCAACAATGTTTATTACACAGTCGGATAAGGCCCTGGAACAGTTAGAAACTTTTTTGGCTTTGAAAAAAACAGAGGAATATAAGATTTGTGTGCATGGATTAAAAGGGAATGCAGCAACACTTGGAGCAGAGAAACTGGCAGAGTGTGCATTAAAACACGAGCAGAATGCGAAAGAACAAAATATTGAGTACTTACAGGAAAATTTTGGAATGTTAAAAGCAGAAATTGAAAGAGTGCAGGAAGCATTTAAGAGTATTACTGTAAGAAACGAAAAACAGGAAATAGAAGCAAAATGGTCAGCTGTAAATAAATGGTTTAACGAATTGCAACAAGTAAGAGAATGCTTAGAAGATTTTAATGCAGATAAAGCAATGGAAATATTAGATAAGCTTCTGAAAGAAAAAAGCTGGCTTTGTTGGGAGAATGAGTTGGAATTAGTAAAAAGTGCAGTTGAAAATGAATATGATGATGAGAAAGCAATTGCCGTATTAGAAAATTTAACTAAGGGGGATGAAAAATGGATTTTTTTAAAAGAACAATAGTTGCAGTAGATGATAGCCCAATTATTTTGAAGATGTTGGAATGTTTGCTTAAAGAAAAATATGCTTTTAGAGGATTTACCAAAGGTGATAGGGCACTAACATATTTGCAAGAAAGATTTGTTAATTTAATCATTTTAGATATTGATATGCCGGATATGAATGGAGTGGAAGTATTAGATATGATAAGAAATGAACTGCATTTGGAAACGCCAATTATAATGCTGACATCTAATAATGATAAAAATCATGTAGTAGAATGCTTTAAACATGGTGCAAATGATTATGTTGTAAAGCCAATAGATGAGGCGGCTTTTATGCAGAAACTGGAAAAATTTTTAGAATAAGAAAGCACAAAGGTGAAATAGCATGAAAAAAATACAAAAGATCACGAAAATAGAAGGGTTTATTCTTATACTGATGTTTTTGTGCTATATAACATCTTTGTATTTCCTGATGCAACAGCATAGAGAATATGTTCTTTTGTTTTTCGTTTTACATGGAATATTAGCCATTACATATTTCTACATAAGCCAAGACAGAATGGTACAGGCACTGCTGGATATTGAAGAAAAAGCAGCAGAAGAAGTATATGTTATTACTGACGAAGAGACACAGATGATAACAAGGCTTAAAAAAGAAAATAAAGTGTTGGATGAACAGGTTAGAGAACTGACAAAAGAAAATGAAGAAAGAAAAGCTGAAAACGAAGAAATACTTCGAAAACTAGCGGAAAAAGAACTTCAAGAGCTGGAAACACAACAATTAGAAAAAGGAAGCTTGTTATTACCTGGGAATGAAACACTAAGCGAAAATGACTTGTTGGAACTTGTTCGCGAAGTAAATACAAATTTTGAAATGAAGTGTCGAAAAAATGGAATACGATTAGAACTTGCAACCGCTTTTGAACGTGTAACTATGAACTGTGATAAAAAACATATACAGGTTCTCCTAAGCAACATTATTGATAATTCTGTGAAATATATGGAGCGCAGCGGAAGCTTGAATATTACAATTTCTGATATCGGTAAAGAAGGCATTTTTATCGTTTGTAAGGATAATGGGGTAGGAATTTCTTCTCATGAGGTTCCACATATTTTTGAACTGAATTATTGTGGTTCGAATTATAAGAGTGGTAACGGTTTAGGATTAGCACAGGTAAAAGCAATTGTAGAACGTTATAAGGGAACGGTTTATGCTAAGAGCGATGTGAATGAAGGAATGGCGATTTACATACAGTTTCCTGTAGAAAGTAAGGGTTGATGCTATGAAAAGAAAAAAAGCATTGCTTATTCTTGGAATGCTGTATAGTGTGTGCGGTGTAGGAATCGGAGCTGTTTGCTACGGACAGAAAGAAGAGCCGCTGCCCAGTGAAGAAGTGGCAGTTCGGGAAGAAATGTCAGAAGCAGAAGAGGTTCAAGAAACTGTCATGGTTGAGACTCAGCCAAACATACAACTACAGGAAGAGATGACAGATGTTGAAGAAAAAATGACCGAGGTGGAGATAGGAGAAGTTGAAGAAGAGACAAGCGAAGAACAAACGGTTATAGAAAACGTT
Source organism: Lachnospiraceae bacterium (assembly GCA_036310845.1). Classification (GTDB taxonomy): domain Bacteria; phylum Bacillota; class Clostridia; order Lachnospirales; family Lachnospiraceae; genus COE1. Next base: position 7,874 of record JAXJRB010000093.1, read on the forward strand.
GAGACAGATGAAAAGAAATATATAGCAACTGCCATAAATGTAGGAAAGAGTAGGCTGAGGATTAGAGAGTCAGCTTCACTACAAGGAAAAATAATAAGTTTCATGAGAAACGGGAATGTAGCAGAAGTTATAGAATTGGGTGAAGAATGGCATCTTATACGCTTTCAGAACGTGGAGGGATATGTGTCTGCAAAGTATTTAGAAGTGACGGAAGTTCGGGAAGAAACGGAAACAGAAGAGATAGGAGTGAACGCAAGTGAATAACAACAAATTATTACCATTTAACAGAAATAGATATTATAAAGGTAAAATGCTTACATCTGTGGATTTTGAATCAGAACAGCGTTATATGAATGACAAAAGAAGATTTTTAAATACTATGGTAACAGGTTCTGGTATTGTGTGTGGCATGAATGTCGTTAGCTTGGATGACCAATCTCTGTTGATTGAAAGTGGTATGGCGATTGATGATAATGGGCGTGAAATAGTAATAGAGAATTCGGTTGTAAAGAAACTTTCTACGATTGCAGGCTTCGAAGAGCTGAGAACAAATGAGGTATGTCTCTGTATTAAGTACGCAGAAGAGGAAAATCAGCCGGTATATGCTATAAACAGACAGGATAACGAAAAAGAATATGAAAATAACAGAATTGAAGAAGGATATGAACTGTTTTTAAAAGATGTTGAAAGTTTGGAAGAGGATTTTGAACTAGAGTCAGAATTTTTTACAGGAGGTATGCTCTTTGAAAATAAAGACTATGAGGTACAGCTGAAAATGCCAGCATATATATGTGCTGGCCAGTATGTGAAACTGGAATTGATTATTGAAAAGACAGGAGAGGAAGCGGCAAGTCTTTATTATGAAGGAGTTGTTCAGACACCGGCACTTAGTACACTAGGCGGTGAACAGGAGCTTCCATTATTACTTGAAAATATTTCATTGAAAAAAGGACAGAAAATTGTACGTGAATATTGGATGCTGGCACAGTCAGAAGAAACTTCTGATACAAGCATTATGTTTAAGGCAGGAAGCGGAAAAGCTCTTGTTAACGGTGTAGAGCAGCCAATCGTGTCTCAGCTTAATTGTAAAATCGTGATTGTGGATGAAACAGTAGAACAGTTGTCAGCAAGACAAACTGGTAATGTAAATATTGAGATGCGTAGTATTCGTAATACTTCTGATACTATACATCTTGCGAATCTGACAATTGTGAAAACAGGCTCGGCGTATTTGATAGAGACGGTAGATGAAAAAAATGTAAAGAAATATATTCCGACGATGCGTGATGCGTGGAAAAGAATGGAATACAGCTCCTATTTTAGCAAAAAGCTTCCATTTTATGATGGGCGGCAAGAGAACATCTCGAATAGTAAGGCGGATAGTGTAAAAGGGAATGGTGTACGAAATGTTCCAAGGCTTGAAACAGGAATTGTAGAAATTCCAATAGGAGAAAATGCTAAAAAAGGTGATATATGTTATTCGGGTGAAATAATGCATGGGTTAGGGGCTGGAAACGTATATGTTGAAGTAGGATATGAGTATTTAGAAGATAATTTCATGAATACTACGCCAACGAAAACAACAATCTATGGAAATCCTCAATTGTTTGAAAAAGACAGGGTTCATGTGGCAGCACAGACAGCTGTAAAAGTATTAAATGATAAGGGAAGTTTTGTTGTTGCAGTAAAGCTTCTTGAAAATGTGCGTATGTTAGTACTTACATATCGTTGGGTTGCTATACGGTATGACAGTGAGAAAATTCATGATGAAATGGATATAGCTACTAATCAAAGTATTAGTGCTGTAACGCCTACGATTGTACTGGGAACGAAAGAAAGTTATTTCTTCCAGATAAAATATAATAACATGAAAGCTTGCTCGATCAGTTATGAATTAACAGAGCAGGGTAGTGGAGAGATAACGTCTGACGGTATCTATACAGCGCCATCAAAAGAAGGTGTGTATGAGATTAAAATTTTCTGTACAGAAAAGCCGTTGGTGTGTACATATGCATATGCGATTGTAAAAAAGAAAACGGTAGATGAGATAGTGGATGAAAAAGTATAACAGTTTCCAACAGAACAAAGAGAGGTAGTCTATGGTATATCAATCTGGGAAAATGACACTAAATTGTGTTATGGAAGTTTTTTGCGGAAAGGTTAATAATGTTGAAATATGTGAAAATGTTCAAGATGGCAGGAGTACATATTTTACGGTTCTTGTAATAAAAGAACATGATACCGTGAGAAAATTGATGAATATCATAGAAGCTTCTCAAATGGGGCGTGAGCGCTATGTTGATATGTTTGACAGCAGTAAAGGCTTTTGCGTTGTATTGGACTATGTAAAAGAAAGGAAATTGACAGAGTTCTTTATGGCGAAAGATATGCCGTTACAGGTTTGTGAGGATATATGTCTGAATCTGGTAGTGCAATGTATGACATCAGGATTACCTTATCCGTTGCTTGAATTGGTGATAAAGCAAGGGCAGTTACAGCTTATGAAGGATAATGGTGTAGCAATTAGTTATGCAATTGATTTGGAAGAACTGGATGAGAACTGCACAGAAGCCCGTTGTGTTATGCAGTGTGCTATAAGAGTCAGAGATATGTTGGAAAAGAAGGTATCGAAAAAAAATGTCGGATATCAGCTTTTGACAAAAAAGATTCCAAAGCAGAGTTATACAAGCTTTCGAGAATTATATAAAGACATTCGTCTTGCTACGACGACGGCTCAAAAAAAGAAAATTTGGGAAAAAGTAAAAGCATTTGTGGCAAGAAACGATTCAAAGATTTTTCGAGGTTTTCTCTTTGCAAGTATTATTTTATTACTTTTTACAGGTATTGTTATATTAAGTCGCATGTTATGGGGAGAGGTTCCACTACTAAGGTTGTTTATTAATACGTTTCAGCAAATAGGAACTGAAAGTCTGGTTGGATAAAAAGAAGGGGGGAAATGTGTGGATACTGTTACTGTAATCGGAATTGTTATGTTGGGCATGGTAATGATTATGCTGCTGTTCACACATTCATTGTCGCTGCAACGTTTTAGTATTATGGAGATTTTAGCTTTGCTTACGGTTTCAGTCTGTGTTTGCTTGGGATATCGGGATTCAGAAGCAGTATGGACGGAGCAATATTTTGAAATATATAGTGCACAATATAGTCGATTGTATTCATACATGAGTGAATTGGAAAATGCTTCGAATACACAGGAAGGAGCATTATATTTATATTCGAAATTGGATAAATCAATAAGAGAAGCTGTGACTGGAATTGATGGAGAGCAAAGTGATAGGGCATTTCTAAGTGCGGTATTAGTACAAAGAGATAGAGATGGTGGATACGCGGAGTGTTATACGATAAGTGAAGAGCCTTATTTCTGGTCAGAATGTGAAGCTGTATGCTTTGAATTGATTGAATTGGCTATGCAAACCAGAGAGATTCAACAAGGTAGATTGCACAACGGGAATGTATATTTTGTTATTACAGATAAGTTAACAACAGAACCTGAATTTGCAGTAATTATGGAAGTGTCATCACAGTCATTGGAAGACAAGCTTCAGGGGATATGGAGAAGGTATCAAAAGTACGGCTGGATTATTTTGGTGATAGCATCGATATTAAATGCAGGCATTGTTTTCTTACAAGGCAGAGAATTGAAAACAATGATAAGAATGATGACACATGTGTCAGAAAATAAAGATGATTGGAAATGTTTGGCTGATGAAGGAAAAATCAATAAAGTCAGAAGCAATGAAATGCGAGCTTTGTATAAGGGATTGAGACAGATATCAACAGATATTATGAGAATTAATTATATGAAGTATAAAACGTTACAGGTATATTATCGTTTTGCTCCTAAGGATATTGATAAAATCATGGGAAAGGCATCTATTCTGGATGTTAGTGTTAATGATAAAGTCACAATGGAAGCGACATTGGCTTATTTGTCGTTTGATATGAATGAACATTTGGAACAACATGAACAGTTTGATGATATCAACGTATATTATACGGATATGGGGATAAGCAGAAAACGACATGGTGGAATTATATATAACAGCAGTAGTGATTTAAGTACGATTCAGATCATGTTTAACAAAGAGGTGCATGAAGCGGTTCAATTTGGAATAGAGATGGGAACAAGAACTCATTTAAAAGATAACCAAACCTTTGTGTTGCTTCATAGGACAGTATTTGTCTATGGTATATCAGGAGATGATGAACAGAACTTTACGTTTGTACATTCTAAGGAAATGAACGTGTTAGAGAAATATATAGAGCGATTACGTCAATTGGGCATTCGTATGGCTGTGACGGATTATGTATATGATACACTTTCATCTCGAGTGAAGTGCAGATATGTAGGTTACATTGAAGAAGGAGAATACAAATTCAAATTATATGAGATTTTAGATGCGTATTCCGCGGCAGAAAGACAACGTCGCATAGAAACAACAGAAAAATTTGCGGAAGCAATGAAGTTATTTTACCAGTCAGATTTTTATTTTGCACGAACACTTTTCACAGAGATTTTAAAAGATTGTCCGGATGATGATGTAGCAAAGCATTACATTTTTAAATGTGAAAGTTGTTTGGATGAAATGAATGCAGGAGAAAACAAATTTTCTTTATTTTAGCAAGATAGTGTGAAAGGAACGGTTTAAAGTATGAATCAGATATTTAGTATGATTATAAATGCAATTAAATATAGATTTTCAGCTATTTCTGCTAAGCTCCGCTATTGGACGAATGCTAATTTTTTAAGAACAAGATTTACAACAAAACTATACGAGTGGATTACCAGACTATTTAGTGTAAAGCCAAGACATAAAGAAGATTATTATTCCTTACTGGGATGGTTAGTAAGTAGAAGGTTGATTCACGCAATTATTATCTGTGTTGGTTTATTATGTATTGGTTATTTGTATACAACGAAACCATTACAGAGTTTTGGAAAACAACAGGAAGCATTAGAAGTATACGCATATAATTCATTTCCATTGAAATTTAAAGATGCAACGGTAAGTATTACAGCAGAAAAAGGGTACATTGCATATACCGGGCAAGTAAAAGGTGGATATGCAGAAGGCGATGGTGAACTTTTTCGGGAAGATGGAGGATTAGTATATAGTGGAACATTTTCCAAAAATAAATATCATGGAACAGGTACCCAGTATTATCCGTCAGGTCAAGTAAAATATACCGGTGAATTTGCAGATAATATGTATCAAGGAAATGGGAATTTATATAGAGAAAATGGGGCAATACATTATATTGGTTCTTTTGATAAAGATTACATGCATGGCCAGGGCGAACTGTATAATACAACCGGAGAAAAGATATTCGAAGGAGAATTCAAATATGGTGAAGTGATGTATGCTCAATTACTAAACAAAACTGCAGAAGAAATTAATAAGATATATACTGGGAAACAGAGAATTTATACATGGAATGAGAATACTATAATTGAACTGGAAGATTTGGCTGCTTTATATGTTCCAAAGAGGAAGGAAAATAGTTTGGAAGAAGAAGCCAGATCAGAAATGGTATATGTAATGCAAGATGTATTTGTTTTTGGAGACAAGAGAATAGATTCATTAAGCAGTTTAAAAGAACTATTAGGAGAACCACAGTATGAGGGTAATACATATGTAAATATTTATGATGCAGTTGCAGTAAAAAGGTGCATGGATTATGGAAGAGCCATAGCAATCGATTCAGAACTGGAATATTCGGAGTTATATGAAGAATATGTGCAGGTAGAATCATTTAATAGGGAAGCACTTATGTACATGTATATGTATGAAATAGATGGAATTAATTATTCTTTTCTGACGGAAGGACATTCAGATAAGTTTGTGATGTATACGATTTCGGTATAGGTGATATTGAAAAGAAAGGAGTCATAGATGAAAAAAATAAAGATAATGCTTGTGTTTTTTCTGATTTTTAGTCTGTTGACTCTGGAATTTGAAAGTTTTTCAGTATCAGCGAAGAGTAAGAGCCTGAGTATTGAGCAGGCAAAAAATATGGGATTAGCCAATAGCAGTTCCTATGCGTTGTTGGAAAGCAAGCTAGAACTTGCTCAAGTTCAACGAGATCAGGCTGTAAAGGCTTTAAAGCTTAAAGAAAAGAATCAGACGACTTTTCGATGGTCACCTTTGTTGGATTTTAAATTTCCGGAAGAGCCTAATTTGGTAGAGGCATTTGAATATGAATATAAGCCGGAAGAATTAGGGTCAAATATAGAAGTATTAGAGCATCAGATTAGTGATGAAGTATATCAGATATATTATAAGATTTCATCTGTATTTGTGAAGGTATATGCATTACAGGAAAAGATTACATTTAATGAGGAGCGACTGGAAAATTATAAGAAAACGCTGGACAAGAACAAAAAGAGATTATTAAATGGCCAAGCTAACCAGAATGATATAACAGTAATGGAACAAAAAGTGGCTTCTATAGAGAAATTATTAATATCAGATAAAACCAGCTTTGAAGCTCAAAAGAAAAAGCTATCCGATTTAATTGGAGTTAATGTAGTTACCGGCTATAGTTTCGAAGTGCCGTTTGTAGATGGAGAGATAGATAGAAATATATTGGACAGCTTAATTTCTTATACGCTATCAAAAGACCATTCCTGTTATCAGGCAGAAAAAGAAGCAACAAATGCATTGCTGGCACTGAACACGAATTACAATCTGATGAAAAAACAATATGGTTCTAAGATGTCGATGCTTGATAGTTATATCAATCAGATAAAAGCCGGACAGAAGGTAGATGCCGCAGCATTTAAGCTTAAATACAATAAATTTCTTACAGCAATTGATGAGCCATGGGTAGGAACCAAAAAAATTTGGTTTGTAAAGATCCCAAAAGAATGGTTTAAGGGAGATATTGATGGTGTACGTTATGTAGAAGATGAACCGTATATCCTGTATGAATGTGCATTAGAATATCAGGATGCATTAAAGGAATTAGAAAGTATCAAAAAAGAAATTAGCAATAATGTAACAGATACTTTTGAGAATTATATGTCTTCAAAAAAAGCAGTAGAGTCTATGGAAGAACAGCTCGTGAATAAGAACACAGAACTTGATAAAGCAAAGTCCCTGAATACATTGGGGAAAATGACGTATGAAGAATATTCGGCTGTACAGGAGGAGCATGAAGAGCTGCAACTGGAATTGGTTCAGATGAAGGCAGATTATAGCGAAATATTGTATAGCTTTGACAGGCTTACCTGTGGAAAAATCATGAATATGTTGAGTGGAGAAAGTGCCACAGCCTTTTCGTCAGGAAGAGGAGGATACAGCTATACGGAAGAAAGTGAAGGAGAGGGCGTATATTATTACATTCATCAGATAGCTTCTGAAAATGCATTTGAACTGGGAATTACAGTTTCCGAAGATGCGGAAGTAGAGCTGACTCATTTTGAGCTATGGGTTAATGGTATACAAATAGGCACACGTACTTCACAGAGCAATGTAATCAGACATCTTACACTGGGATTAAAGCAAACAGAAAGTGTTTTTATTCGAATATACAATGGTGATGAATTTGTAGATGATTGTGCGATTGATCCTTCTGTTTATTCCGGCAAATTGAATATAACAAAGTATACGGTAGTGACAACAGAAGATGATGAAGTCGGAAGCTTTGGAGTGGAAACTGATTCCAATGGAATGCTGAATATTAATTTCATTCCAGCAATGGATGAAATGTATGCATATTACAATATTATGACAGATTCAGGATACTATCTGATTAGTGAAGAGAAGATTGCTTTGACACAGGATTTTAGATATCTGGGACTTGTGCAAGACAGTCTGGATAGTCTGATTATTAATTTATATGACGAGAACCAACAGTTTATGTATCAGGCAAGATTCCAAACAAGTGACAAAACATTAAGGAAAATACAAGACGAAGCAAATTAGAAAGGGTGTTGAGACTGTGAAAAAAAGCAATATCCTACGTGCTGTATCGGTAATAATTGTACTTATTATGATAATAACACCGATGATGCAGTCGCTGAATGTAAATGCAAATCCTGAAATTCAGGGTGAAGATGAATTGATAGAATCGGTAAAGGTAAAAGATGCGGAGATAGAGAAATCGTCGTTGATTATCGGTTCCTATATCATTCATTTAAATGGATTAACAGATGATGTGTTTCATATGGCAAAAGAGTCTGCAAATGAATTCAGCCAGGCAAATATGTATTATAAGTCAGAACTTGCTGATGGAAAGTGGTTTGATGTAACAAGTGCAAGCTCACTTACAGATATTATTTCGGAAGGGACGCCGGTTGAACGGGAAGTAATTGAACAGCTTGATTTTACACATAAGGTATCTGCAACCGGTCAAGTTACAGATTTGCGATATGGATACAGCGTATCGGCATTTGATGTAAATCCTCCATATAGTTTGTGGGATTTAGAGGAATTGAAAGCATTAAAGACTCAGTATGAGTTGATTTCACAAAAAAAGACAAAGACTGATTCGGATAAAAAAAATATGGAAATGATTCAGTCGTTTTATGGAAAGAGCATAAGAACTTCTAAAACCGATCAGTATGATGATATTATCACAGGATTAGAAAAATATAAAAATGAACTTCCGGGGCGAGGAAAACCTACAACATGGGTTGAAGAAGTGCAAAAGGTTATGAAGCATACAGATGCGTTGCGAAGAGTGGAAGCATTTCAAGTGTTGGCAGCCAACCTGGAAATATTATTGAATGATATTAGTGGTCAGTCAAATGGTTCAGAAGAAGAGGAAGATGAAATGAAAGACTTCTATGTGAATTCTGATCTGGTTGGAGCGGTAGGAGATGCGATTGATAATGTAGAGCAAAGTATTCTTGAAAATTCCACACAACTACTGACGCAAGGAGATACAACGGATAGTCTTGCAAGATATCAGTACAGTAATGACCTGATGAATGGTATTACAAAATCAACACAGGCAAAAGAGTATGACAATCTTCCGTGGTATTACAGATGGCATTTATTATGGATTAGAGTAAGGGCAACATCTGATATTGATTTTGATGTAACGATTTGCGATACTGCAACACAGAAACTTGTAGATATTACGAATATAACAAGTGGTGCTATTGTAGATATTAATTCAGAAAGAACAACAGCAGAAGAAATATCCATAGCGGCATATGCGGTATATAAGGAAAAGCTTTCAGCAGGAATTGGAGAGGCATATAAGAATGCAGTGATTGAAAATAAGTCACAAGCGGCAAAGGAACAATGTCTTAACGAACAAAAAAAGGATACCAACGTAGCAAGACAGGAGTATCAAGGTGTTTTATCTTCTTATTTTGAACGTCTGAGTAATAAGAGTATGCAACAATATATTGAAAAGCTTTTAAATGAAATTCCGGATTTAGAAGCACTTGTTCCGGGAGATGCTGTGAAGAGTTATCAGCTTGAAACAGTAGCAGAGCATAGAGAGTGGCTGAGAGATATGTTGGCGCAGGCGATACTAAATAGTTCTGATTCCAGTGAAATGGACAAGCTCACAGAAGCAATGGCAGATTTGGAAAAGCAAAGACAGGATGCATTGGATAATAATAATTTGGAAGGAGAAAAGAGAATTTCGGCAGATATGGAGGCGTTACAGGCGCAAATCGATAAGCTCACAGAAAGCCTTGTAAATAAGCTGGATTCGCCATATAGCACAGAGGCAGAAAAAGCAAGGGCACTTGCCGGATTAGGAGATGGTAATGCAACGGCGTTGTTAAATTCATTGGCTTCAGAAATTGCTTCCGGAATAAGAAATATAAGTCGTACAGGAACAACTACATCAGCTAACGGATATTCACAAAAAGAAGCAGAGGACCTAAAAAATAAAGTGGAAATATTTTCCAGCGTCAGTGTGATTGCGCCGGATGCTGCAGCACAAGCTCTGAAAGATATTGAAGAAGCTGTTGCAGGAGCATCTTTACAAAACAATGAATTTGTAGAGGATATACAAGCAACGATTGGTGTGGTAAAGGAAAAGATAGAAGATGGGCAGAAGGGAAATTTAACGAATATAGACTCGGAAGAGCTTATCAGCATGCTGGAAAATATATTGGGATGTACGCTGGAAGAAGCTACAGCAATAGACTTTTCGGGAGCTGTTCTTGCATTATCAAGATTTGGCTATGAGCACAATAATAGAGAGGCAAGAAGTCTTGCAATTACGTATGCTGCAGAAATGTATGATTTAAGCCATGTATACATATATCCGAAAGTTGAAACAGAAAAAAAGGAATATGTTTCGGTAAGGGCTATTGGTCAGGTATTGGATTATCGTTATGTATTTGATGATGCACACTATAGCGCAACTCTTAGTAAGGGAAAAAGCTATCATACCTTTACTAAGGATCTGAAAGATTATTCCTATACGGGAAAGAAGACAGGCAAGCTTACAACAAATGTAGTATTTCAGGATACATTATATCTTGGAAATGCAGATGCTAAAAAAATATACAATATAGAAGCAGGGTATGTTCATGGTAGTAAATATGCCATAGTAGTTACAGAACAGGTAGAAAAACGTACCAAGGAATTTTATGACTGGATGGTAGAACAAAGCCGTTAATAAAATGAGCATATGAAAAGGGGGTATGTAAGTGAATGGCAGATTATACAATTATCGCAGATGTAAGTAATTATATTGTAAAGACCTTAAGAGATAAGATGTGTCCGGAACCTGTTCCATCACCAAATAATATAGAAATATCATCTCCGGCTTCGCAGGATGTTGATTATATTATTGGATTGTATCTTTATGATATTAAGGAAGAAACACAATTGGCACCACCGCCAAGACTTCCGCATGGAAAGGTTCAGCTAAAAATGCCGCCAAGACCATATAGTTTATATTATATGGTATTTATCAACGGTTCCTCCCAGATGGGACTTAAGGCACCGGATATACAAAAAATTATAGGCAGGGTAGCACAGATTGTAAATGACAATGCAGCTGTGTATCCACATCATCTTCAGCCTTGGCTGGATGCAACAGAACCACCGATAGTGCTTTCTCAAGCGAAGATGGCACTAGAGGAAAAGGTAAGGGTGTGGCAGGCTATTTCGAAACCATATCAGATTAGTCTGTTTTATAAGGCGGCACCTGTAATGTTATCCAGTGAAATTATTGTTGAGCCTCCAAGGGTTAATACAGCTTCTTTTGACATTGACCTTATGGGAAGAGAAAGGGGGAATAGGGAATAAGTGGCAGAAGGAAACGTTAGTTATAAGCTGGATTTGATTGTTCATTTACTGGATACGACAACCGGATTACCAATTAATCAAAGAGAAGTTATGTTTTGTAATGAGAATCAGATTATTGTAATGCAGGAACGTGGAGATGGAACGTATATACTTCTTAATCATGGCAGAGTAGATATGCAGCTGACAATTAAGGTCAAAGGATATCTGGATACTATGATTCCAATTAAGTATGAGGAACTCTTACAACAATATCCTACCATAGAAGCACAGCTGATACCTGTAATAAAGCAATATGGTTATCATGATATCTGTTCGTTGGAAGGTATTATGCCTGGCATATCAGATATTGCAGCGATATCGTTAACGGGAACAGATGCTATGTTGGGTGCTTATAATCCGAAAAAATTAACTATTCGTCTTTTTTCAACAAGAAGACTCGATGAAAATGATTATGCTGTATTTCACAAAGAAAATATGGAATTTGAAGAGTTCCGCATTGTCAAAAAAACAGAAAATGGTCTTTTACTACAGATAAAAGAACCGCTTAAGGCAGAATGTAAGCCTGAAGAAGGAATTGCCAGAATTGTACGCGGGATGACAGATGTCAATGGTAGATATCTTCTACGTGTTAGAAAGGATGGCAAAGGCACGGACTATCTGGTGCGTTATACCGTGAATGGTAAAATCGGATACGAACGAATTATATTTGGAGAGCAGAAGGAAAGGAGTCTTGGACAAGATGGGTGTTGTGGTAGTTTCGGGAGCATCATGTAGCTGTCCGTTTGGAACAGCGGTATGTACATTGCAGGTTACCTCACAGCTGAATTGTATGGCAGATGGTAAGCCGATGGCAACTATTCAGGATGTGCAACCGGGAACAAATCTTGCGAGTTTTGGAATGTGTTCATCACTTGCAAACCCGGCAGTAGCAGCAGCAACAGCAGCAGCTCTTGGCGTGTTAACACCACAGCCTTGTACACTGGTTCCGGCAGGAGTCTGGTCTTCGTCAAATCCAAAAGTCATGGCAGGTGGAAAGCCTTGCGTGACAAATGAATCCACGTTGATGTGTGGAATGGGGATGGGGGTAATTAAGGTTCTCTCCGCAGGTCAGACCAAGGTTATGGTTTAGTGGAATAGAGTAGAAGTAGTATTTTGATGTATAGAAAGGAGCTAATATAATGGCACAGTATTTTTCACCTGGTGTATATGTAGAAGAAAATGATGTTTCTCAAAGAGTCATCGACGGAGTAGGAACATCGATTGCAGGTTTTATTGGTCTTGCAGAAAAAGGGAAAACACAAGGAGCGCCAGTACGAATTACAAGTTATAGAGACTTTGTAAAGGAATTTGGTAATCCTTTAAGTGAATATGGGTATGGCGAATATCGTTATCTGGCACCAAGTGTTGAGAACTTTTTTGCAAATGGCGGCGGTGTATGCTATGTAGCAAGAGTAGTACCTGAAGATGCGCAGGCAGCTATCTTAAAGAAAGGCATATTAACTGTAGAAGCAGTGAATGTAGGAAAATGGGGAAATAAGATTCAGATTTCCTTCAATTCCGTGACAAAACGGAAGATGCAAATCGTCGGAGCAAATGGTGATGAATATATAGCAAAATCCGTAGATGGATTTAGAGAAGGTGATGTTGTAGTAGTTGGAAATGAATACAACAGAATCAAGTCTATTTTTGACAATAGCGTTATGTTTGATAAGCCATTTGAAACAGATGTTGTAGATCCGGCAATTGTACCATCTACCGTATTGTATCTTGCCGAGATGGAGATTATTGTCAGATATGGAAATGAGCAGGAAAAATATGCAGGAATGACATTGAATATGGCAAGTCCTAATTATATTTCCTATCGTATGGCTAAAAGTGAGATTGTAAAAATTGAAGTGAAGTCAAACGATACGATACAGAATCCGGTAGAAGCAATTCTGGGAAGCGGCATAACAAGCGGTATGCTGACAATGGATGGAGGAAAAGACGGATCGATTGCAAAGGTAACAGCAGGTACTTTCATTGGAGAAGACATGGGACCTGGAAAGAGAACAGGTATTGCTTCTTTTGTGGAGAATGATGTAGTTAGCATTATGGCTGTTCCGGGCGTTACGATTCCGGAAGTAATTGTAGCTCTTGTTGGACATTGTGAAAATCTTAAGAGCAGAATGGCAGTGCTCGATATGCCAAAGGATGCTACAAAGGTAAATGAATTACTGGAATATAGAGAGATGATAGACAGTACTTATGCTGCTATGTATCATCCTTGGATTCAGGTATTTGACCGTTCAGCAAACAAAGTAGATTATATTCCACCATCAGGAGCTGTTATGGGTATCTATGCAAGAACTGATGCGAACAGAGGCGTACATAAAGCACCTGCAAATGAGACAGTATTCTGTTCCGGATTGAAGACAGAATATACAAAAGCAGAGCAGGATGTACTCAATCCTGCCGGTGTAAATCTATTGAGATTAATACCGGGACAGGGAATAAGAATCTGGGGTGCAAGAACAGCTAGCTCTAACAGTAGTTTCCGTTATGTTAATGTAAGACGTTTGTTTATCTATGTAGAAGAAAGCATTAAGGCTAGTACGAACTGGGTAGTATTTGAGCCGAATGATGTAACCCTTTGGCAGAGAGTAAGTCTTACAGTAGGAAGCTTCCTTGATTCTATGTGGCGTAGTGGTATGCTTGCGGGAAATACAGCAGCAGAGGCTTATTTTGTAGAAATTGGACCAGCTACCATGTCACAGGATGATATTATAAGTGGACGTTTAATTTGTAATATTGGTATTGCGCCTTCACGTCCGGCAGAATTTGTTGTATTCCGAGTATCTCAATTTACAGCAGAAGCTGGTGAAGAAACAGGTGTAGCAGAAGAATAAAGTAAAAGGAGAGATAGTTTATGGCACAGGATAGATATATGGTGGATAATCTGGGAACCGGAAGCGGTAGTTTATATCCATTAACAAAAATGAACTTTATTGTAACTGTTGGTTCTTCTACAACAGCTCATAAGGCTGCATTTAGTGAAATTACAGGTATTGAAGCAACGGTAGATGTTATTGAGTTCAGACAGGGGAATTCAGAGAATTTGTCGCCACTTAAAATACCGGGACTTGTAAAGCATGGAAATGTAACCATGAAGTTTGGTTATACTTTGGGAAATGGCTTTAAGGAATGGATTAATAAGTGTGTTAGCTCACAACGAGATGGTATGGAAAGAACAGACATTACCATTGAACTTGTGGATATTATGACAAAATCGTCACCAACTGCAATTGATACCTCTGCAGCAGGAACACATACTTGGATTTTAAAGAATGCATGGGTAACAAAATATGTAGCACCTGATTTAAATGCAATGCAGAGTGAAGTAGCGATTGAAAGTGTTGAAATAGCATATGAAACATTAGTACTTCCAACAGTAACAGGGGCAAACGGCTAAATTGAGTATGATTTGACCGTACCACAGGAGTAAAAGCTCCTGTGGGTCTGTCAGATTATAAAGAAATAGAAAAAGGAGGAGTTTATTCATGGAAACAGTATTTGATTTTACATTACCAAAAGGATTGGTAGATAGTGCCGGACAGGTACATAGAAAGGGGAAAATGCGTCTGGCAACCGCAAGAGATGAGATTAGTGCAACAAGAGATCCGCGAGTTCTTACGAATCCTTCTTATTTGACGATAGTTGTATTATCACAGGTTATTACTCAGATTGAAGGAATCGAAGTAATTACAGCTAATTTGATTGAGGGATTATTTACAGCTGATTTAGCGTTCCTACAGGATATGTATCAGAAGATAAATGATGTTGAGCCACCTAAAATGAAAATGGTTTGTCCGCATTGCGGAGAAATGGTAGAAGCACCAATAAATTTTACTTTGGAGGGTTAAAGCTTTATCCGGAAGATGCAATGTATAAGGAGATGGCATTTATTTCGTATTATTTTCACTGGCCTAATGCAGAGGTGATGGAGCTTGATCACAAAAGCCGCAGACAATGGTGCCGTGAAATTTCAGCCATTCATAAAAGCATTAATCCCTCAGAATCGAAAAAAGGGAAAGAAAAAAGTATATTGGATTTTAAACCAACTTCCATGTTTTAAGGAGGATTGAAAATGAGTGTAGGACAAAAAATGGAAGATATCTTGACGAATAAAAATGATGTAATTACCAGTTACTCATTTTCACTTCTGGTAGAAGGAGTTACAACAATTCCTTTACGTGCCGTAAAAAGTTTTAAACGAGAAGTAGAATTTGATACGATTCAGGAAGGTGGTTTAAATGACTATGTTCATTTAAGAAGGAAAGGAATTACGAAACCTTTTATATTTCAAGTGGAACGATATGCAGATACCAGTATAGTGTTGGAAACATTGCCGGTTGGGTATGAAGCAGTTTTGCCAATGTTGCTTATGGTATACGATGGACGGCATATGAATTCCAATATACCGTTAAGAACCTATGCATTTACAGGAGCGGTGGTAATGGCAAAGGAGTATGGTGAACTTAATGCAGAGAAAAGCGGTCTTTTGACAGAGACTATAACAATAGCTTATAGAGAGTTAATGTGTGTAAACAGTGATGTAAACAAATTATTCTGATTTTTATTTGTGTTGTGTGTAGGGGGATAATTCATATGCTTACGATAAAATCGCCAATCAAGATATCGGCAAATTCTTCTATAATAAAGTCAAATAATAGTTTTGCAGAGCGTATGGAGGCTAACTATCAGGTGATGGTAAGCTCTCTGAGCCCTGAAGTTATGTTGCATTTTATAGCAGGACAGTCAGATGTTTTGATTGAGGGAGATTCCATGACGTCACTTGTGTCTGTGAATCAGAAAATTAACAGACAGCAGATAAATGTAGAATTGGTTAATAATGTATTGAATCGCATTCTTGCCATTGATAATAGTGTATTGAATTATCAGGACAGAACATTTATTGATACGGTACTTCGACGGATTGGTATTACAGATGTGAATCAGTTTATACGACAGATTCAAGTAATGAAACAAAATACGAATCAGGTTAATGAACTGATACAACAGTATAAGCAAGGAGAAGACGTATTCCACGAATGGAAGAATTATCAGAATGTAATTAATAAGAAAAAAGAAAACCATGACACAACAATTCATAAAGATGAGAAGAATTATGATATATGGCTGCATCAGAAAATATTAAATCGTCTGGAGACGGGAGATATATACCGTGAAATGAAAGCGTTTTACACACCGCTTTATGATAGTCATAAAAGAATAGACAGAAGAGAATGGTATATTAGTGAACAGCTGATACAGTCTCAGAATATGGAACTAAATCATTATCGGAATGAGTATCTGAATCAGGAAGAACCTGTGTACTATAGGACGTTGAATCAATATGAACTTGGAACAACAAATCAGTATGATACACAAATACAGTCTATAGAAAGTGAAATGGTAGAAGCAGTTTTGCTTAATACAATAAATCAGGCTTATGCATTGCGGAAGGATATGATTCAGAATGCCGTTGAAAATGAGTACAATTTTGTTGAGGGTATGCAGTCGGTGGTAGAAAATACAATATCGCGATTTGAAGAATATCATCAGCATAACCGTATGACTTATCAGGAAGCTGAACACTATAATAAAATGCTACAGGAGAATTCACAAACAGAGCTGCATTTATTACAGCAATTGATGGAACAGCACAGGCAAGAGGTTACATATAGTTCAGAAAATATAGTACAGGAATTGTATCATCATGAAGACAAGCATATACATGGTCAGCAGATTGATTATCTGACACAGGAGCAGGAGTTTTTTAAACAACAGCTGACAACCAATAATCAGCTGATTGTGGAGAAACAAAAACAGCCGGAACAGCCGATTCAGAATATGAAACAACAGTCCAAGTTACAGATTAACAGGGACAGAGCAATAAAGGAAGCTAAAAAAGCTTTACAGAATCCGGAACAAATGGTTCTTGAATATATGAATACTCAAAATGCCGTTGAACAAGTGGAGATAGAGAGAAGACATCAATTAGAGAAAGTAATTGATAAAGAAACTTTGAAGATTTTTGAGCAAATTGAGCAATATCATAGGGATCCGGGATCAGTAGCGGAATATATTGTGGCCAATGATGCGGCAATGGCTTCTTTTGTAAGAGATACATCAGTGTCTCGTGCAGCAGAAGAGAGAGCCATGGAAGAGCATACTATGATGCAGACTGATAAAAAGATTCAGAATACTCGCCATCAGGAGATAAGGAAACAGATTGATAGAGTAATCAAAAGAGAGATTCCGGTAATTCAAGAGATTAGTTCACCACAAAATATCGAATTATATCATAAAGTGGCTGAAAGTAATTTGAGTGAAGAAGTGCTTGAAGAGATTAAAAATGTAAATCGTACATTTTCAAAAAATGTAGAGAAGTACACAGAACAGATAGAGGAAAGCACAGACGTGCACCGAATAGTGACCAATCATGTGAATCACATACAGCTTCAGCAGAATGAAGAACTATCTACGATGATTGCGAATAATGTTAAGGAGCAGGTAGGAAATCTGACGGAGCAGGTATATCGAAAATTAGAAAAACGTATGGATAGCGAAAAGAGAAGACGAGGTCTGTAAGAAACAGTCAGACTGGAGGATGACGGATGGCAATATCAGATTTAAAAGGTAATATGACTTCCCTGGCAAAAAGTATAACGGGTAATATTGAAAAAGCCACAATTATTTTAGGCGGATTTTCACAAACAAGTGAATTTTCATTAAGTCCGGATGCAGAAAAGGCAATACAGTTTGAACTGCCATTTAATCCGTCATCGATCAGATTGGAAGCAGTAGCGGGCGGAGGGCATAAGAAGGTAACTACAACAGGTGGTGTGAACTATGGTACGGTAGATCCAAGAGTTCAGGTAAGCTTTACTGTTTATGTGGATGAAGTAAATAACTATGACGCTTTTCTATATGAACGAGTTGATAAAAGCGGAGCAGTCGGTCTTGCGAGGACTGCTTACCACGCGGCATCCGGTGAGGAGTATAGTGTTGCGGTATATGCAGAAGGTTTGCTTGCTTCTTTACGAAGCGTAGAAAATAGTCATATCATTTTTTCATGGGGGAAAATGACATATGAAGGAACTTTGAATTCAGTAGAAGCAAAATATACGATGTTTAATCCGGATGGAAATCCGATCAAGGCAGAGATTCATATACGAATTTTGTGTGTTTCAGGAGAAAAGAAAACGGTTAGGGAAGAATGGCGTATTAAATATGAAGATGCATTGAAAGTACTATCCGGTGCGGATGATATGAGCGAGGATGTAATGGCAGATATGAGTAAGGCATCTGCTGTCAGCAGGTATATATCATTATAGGGGAAAGCGTTTAGGAGAAAAAGTTATGGGATTGGAGTCATCAGCATTATCAACAATGACAGGAGAAGTGAATAGAGCCTATCTGTTGGTTAGAAAAGAAGTAGTGCGGGAAGAAAACAAGAAATCTGGCGGTATGGCAGGACTTACGGATGACTTAAATATAGGCTCGACCGTTGCGGGAATGAGTGAATTGTATGATTCCTTAAATAGTGTATCCAGTCAGATGAATGGAATTAATTCTCTGTTAGGTGTTGAACAAAATATTTATCGTGTAGCTAATAGCAAGGGATATATGCCAATAAAAGTACAGTATAATCCATCGAGCATTGTATATGCGGGATTAAAAGGAACTCAGGGTATAGGTGAACACGATGGAGCTTTTATTGAACATGACAGACCTGTTGAAACAACGATGGGAATGGAGCTTATATTTGATTCTTTGGATTTGAATAAAGCATTTATGATGAATAAGACGGCAAAAGATGTTGTAATGGGGGGTTTTAAACACAATTCCAGCGTGCAGGCAATCGTGGAGCTGCTAATAGCAGCGACGGTTACAACAAGTACCAGATGGATAGGATTTGCATGGAACAAAACGTTGTTTTGGGGTGAACTGGTAAGTGTAAGTGCTACCTATACTATGTTTGATGTAGAGGGAAATCCAATCAGAGCAAAAGTAGGAATCCGAATGCGACATGATGCAGTCAATGTTACAAATCTGGTAAATAGTAATAATAAAAAAGAAATGAAAGAAAACCTGACAAATCAGCAAAAAGAATGGGAAAAGCAGATTAATGCATTAAAGAAAAAAGAAGCAAAAATGTCATCAGGTGTTAGTAATTTGATAAATACCAATTTTTAATGGTTCAGAGAGGTGTTATAGCAGAATATGGCAACGTACGAGTATGAATCTCTAAAAGAAAAATATAGTAGTTTTATGAAACCAAGCATCGTCATTCGTGTGAATGATAAAGAACTGACGGATAAGAAAAAAGGATTTCCGGTCGGTGAAGTAGAGGTGGAGCTTACAAGCGGATATGAAGCATCTGTTGCAGAATTTAGTATATTTAATGTATATGATTTAATACAGAATGAGTTTTTATATGATGAAGTAAGCAAGTATATATTTTTGGGTTCCAAGATTGAAATTGAAATGGGATATAGAGATATCACTACGCTTGTATTCATAGGAGTAATAACCAGGGTAAATTTTCTTTATGAGACAGAAGGAATTCCGTGTATCAGAGTAACGGCTATGGATGTTAAAGGCGTTATGATGTCAGGAAGCTATGATTTGCAATTAAAAGCAACAAATTATGCAGATGCGGTAAAAGAGATTTTGAAGAGAACGGCTTATGAGAAGTTAAGGAATTCTGGAATAATTCAGAATATAACCGTGGATGATACACCGGATAAAAGAAATTCGATGGGACAAGAAAACGATGAAGCTTCTGATAAAACAATAGAGATGGTGGCAGAAAGCGATTATGAGTTTGTAGTAAAGATTGGAAAAAGGAATAATTTTGAATTTTTTACGGAATGTGGAAATGTGATTTTTCGTAAAGCTAAGTCAGATACAAAGATATTGATGGAGATTTCTCCAACAATGCCACTGAGAAACTTTGATATATCTTATGATATTACCGGAATTGTTGAAAAAGTTGTAGTCAGAGGTATGGATGTATCGAAAGCAAAGGTTATTAAGGCTGAGAAAAAATTCTCTAATTCCATATCGCAGGGTAATAAGGCAAAAGCAGTAATAAAAGGAAGTCAGAAGGTATATATTGATTCCACGTTGTCGTCAAAAGAGGAAGCAGAGACAAGAGTAGAATCTCTTATGGAAAATATGTCATATCGATATGGAACGCTTCGATGTGAATTGATAGGAATACCGGAATTACAGCCAGGTCATTTTATCAGAATGTTTGGATTAGGAACTGGGCCGGATAATAAGTTTTATTTGAACAGGGTCAAGCATGTATATGATGACGAAGGAAGATATCATGTTGAACTGGAAGGTATTGGTGACAGTGCCGGAAATGAAGATGTATTTGGAGATATTGGCAGTATTAGCTCATTGTTTTAATAGAAGGGATGTTCTGTATGGGATTGTATGACATAATGGATGAAATCGCAACGAAACAGGTGACAAAATCAGAGATGGGAGACAACAGGCTGCTAGGAGTTGTAGTAGGGATTGTTGTCAACAATTATAATGAGAAAATGCCGGGACGTGTGTGTGTTCAGATACCAGTAAGAGATGATAAGGCAAATGAATTGAAATGGGCGAGAGTTGCTATGTTGTCAGGTGGAAAAGAGTGGGGACATTATTTTTTGCCTGAAGTAGGAGATCAGGTGCTGTTAGCATTCGAGCAGGGAAATATCGAAAAGCCATATGTGGTAGGTTGTATATCGAAAGAAAATGACAGATTTCTGACAAGATCCGTACATGAGAAAAATCAA
>JAXJRB010000094.1:0-19745 GCA_036310845.1 Lachnospiraceae bacterium
ATAAATCCTCCAATGAATTAATTTCTAAGTTTGTAATAATGTTACTTTGTAAAATCATACTGTCTACCTCCAGGGTAACAGTATATCAGTTGTACATTTTTATTTTGTATTGTTTGTACATTTTTATTGTACTATTTATAGTGGAATGAACTTCGAACAGCTTCAGGATATGGTCCGTGAGGTTAATGCCACGGAGGTCAGTGCAGCAGATAAGCTTACAGACAATGTTTATCACTATGACAGCGTAGACAAGGTGTTTGAGCTTGCCGCTGATTATGAGGACAGACAAAATGCCAAGGAAGCTGAGGCTGATCTTGGAGAAAAGGGTTCTGTTCTCAAGGATCTTGGTGACAAAAAGAAAGAGGTTGCTGACAGACCAGCAAAGGATGTGTCGGAAAAAGCGACAAAAGCTAAGGGAGGAGAAGCAATCTAATGAGTAAGGTTAAGTATGCAGGTGACAGACCGCCTGAGTGTGTATTCTGTCATTTCTGGGTAAACGACAAGGTAGGATGTCGACTTGGAAAAATGAACTGCTACTACCTGTTAGAGTGTCCACGCATGGCTCCTACACCATGCGACGGATGCCCTTATGGCAAGGCAACTCCTTGTATCGGGTGGTGTACTAAGAAAATACTGGGACAGAAGGGAGTAGACATGTATGCAGCGTAGTATGTCAGTAGTTGATTATCGAAGATTCAACAGGCTTAGAAGATTTATGGAAGAGGTGCCTAATGCAGAAAATATTGTGCCAAAGGACTGTAAATCCTGTGAGTGCTATCAGCCTAACTGGAAGTACCGCACCTGTCTTTATGCTAGATGCAAGTACAACAAGCCAATCAATGTATTTAGGGATAAGCCTATGGCAATTGATGTAATCCCGAATCCTTATTGGGAGCTGAGAGATATTTATGAATTAGCTTCAGATATCTTTGGGTGGTAGCCTATGAATTTCGACTACTTTTACAGCGAGCAGTCGGAACAGTTTGCATTTTATAGAATTCCCAAGCTTCTTTATACAGATGCCAGATTCAAGGGAATGTCATCAGATGCAAAAACGCTGTACGGACTACTTTTAGACAGGGTAAGCCTATCTGTGAAAAACAGCTGGGTAGATGAGCAGGGCCGGATATTTGTGTATTGCACGTTAGAATCTGTTGAGGCTGCACTGGGATGTGCAGAACAGAAGGCGCTAAAGCTGTTATCAGAGCTTGAGACCATTGGACTTATTGAGAAAAAACGCCAGGGTCTCGGAAAGCCAAATCGAATCTATGTGAAGAACTTTATAGAACCACGATTATCATTGCTACAGAACAGTGAAAATCATGGTTCTGGAACCGTGAAACTCAGTGTTCAAGAACCACGGAAATCATTGGGTAATAATACTGATATAAACAATACTGATTTTAGTAATACTTATCCATTCATTTCAGAAGAGATGGAGGAAAGGGAAAGCTACAGACAGTATTTTTATGAGCAGTTACAGGTGGAATATCTGATGAAATCAAATCCCTATGAGCGTGATCGAATCAGTGAAATTCTTGAAATTATACTGGACACGGTTTGCAGCAAAAGGTCTGTAATCCGCATCGCTGGCGACGACAAACCTTCAGAGGTGGTTAGGAGCAGACTTATGAAGCTGGATTGCTCGCACATTGAATTCGTGATGACAGGGTTGAAGGAGAACAGTACGAAGGTAAGGAATATCAAGCAGTATATTCTGGCTTCTCTTTACAACGCACCTATGACGATTAGCAATTATTATCAGGCCCTGTACAACAATGACCATGCAAATGGCCGTATTTAGGGAGGTGATGAATTGTCACACAGAGCAAATGTTACTGCAGTAGTTAACCAAAAGGGAGGAACTGGGAAGACCTGTACTGCAGAGAATCTTGGAGTAGGAATGGCGATGATGGGACAAAAAGTCCTTCTTATAGATTTGGATCCGCAGGGGAGTCTTACTATTAGTATGGGACATCCCAGAGCGGATGAGCTTAATCCTACTATCTCAACCATGATGGAAAAAATCATGAATGAGCAGCCAATTGGGAACAAGGAAGGTATTCTCACTCATCCAGAGGGAGTGGATTTGATGCCTGCAAATATAGAATTATCTGGTCTTGAGATGTCGCTTATCAATGTTATTAGCCGTGAGACTATATTAAAGCAATATATTGATACAGTGAACAAACAGTATGATCAGATTCTTATTGACTGTTCTCCTTCACTTGGAATGCTGACCGTAAATGCACTTGGAGCTGCAGATAATTGTGTGATTCCAGTGCAGGCTCAGTATTTGTCAGCAAAGGGTTTGGAGCAGTTGCTTGGAACCATTGCGAAGGTGAAGCGACAGATTAATCCAAAGCTTAAAATCGAAGGAATTTTACTAACCATGGTGGATGCCAGAACCAATGATTCAAAGATGATAAGTGAGCTGATAAGAAACACCTATGGCAGTAAAATCAGAGTCTTTGATACAGAGATACCTCACTCGGTTCGAGCTGCTGAAATCAGTGCAGAAGGAAAAAGTATTTTTGAGCATGATCCATCTGGAAAGGTGGCTCAGGGGTATTACAACTTAACAAGGGAGGTGCTATTAGATGGCGAAAAGAGGCGCCAACATCAGCTTGGCCAGCTACGATGATATTTTCTCCACAGAAGAAAGTCGTAGTGCTGACAAAGCAGACAGTTCGGTAGAAAAGGTCCAGGAAATAGCACTTTCAGAGTTGTTTCCTTTTAAAGACCATCCATTTAAGGTCCTCGACAATGAGGACATGCAAAAGACAGTAGAGAGTATTCAGCAATTTGGTGTTATGACTCCGGCAATAGCACGTCCTAGAGAAGATGGAGGCTATGAACTGATTTCAGGACACCGCAGGCACCATGCATGTGAGCTGGCTGGACTTGAGACAATGCCTGTAATTGTAAGAGATATGGATGATGATGCCGCAGTAATTTTGATGGTAGACTCAAATCTTTCCAGAGAGGAGATACTGCCAAGTGAGAGGGCTTTTGCTTTTAAGATGAAAAATGAAGCCTTGAAGCACCAGGGAGAAAGGGCTGACTTGGAGGAAGGAACTTCTCGCCAAGTTGGCGAGAAGTCGTCTTGGGCAGTAGCACAGCTTAGTAAAGAAGCAAATACAAGTGAACGCCAGGTGCAACGATATATTCGATTAACAGAGTTATTACCTGAATTGTTAGAGATGGTGGATAACAAAGAATTGGGATTTAATCCAGCAGTTGAGATATCGCATTTAACAAAAGAAAACCAGGAAGGACTCTTATATGCGATGGATTATGCTCAGGCTATTCCATCACTTTCACAGGCTCAGCGCATGAAGAAGATGTAGCAGGCTGGGTTATGTAATAAGGAGGCATTGTGCGCGATTATGTCAGAGGAAAAGAAAAGTGATCTGGATAAAATCACTATCAAAAACGAGGTGCTGAAAAAGTACTTTCCAAAGAGTTACACTCCAAAGCAGATGGAAGATACCATCATCAAGCTGTTGGAACAGTGGCAGAAGAAACAAAGCTTAAAGCAAGAGATTTAGGGGCTTCCTTCGGGAAGTCCTTTTACGTAGAGGAGGAATTTATGAGTAGACCATTAGCGTATGTAACTGCAGCCTGGAGTGATGATGCAATCGAAGCAAAAGATGTAGCTATTAAGTATTGTAGAGATTTGTACAAGGAAGGTTATTCACCTATTTGTCCATTGTTATTTCAGTCAGATTTTCTAGATGACGGAGATGCTCAGGAGCATAAGGATAAGTTGGATATGGCAGAGGAATTACTTCGAAGATCTAGAGTTGTCGTAGCTTGTGGACCCAGAATGGATGAAAAAGTCAAAAGCGATATTGCTTTAGCTAAAAGACTTGGCATTGTATCTACTACTATGGATGGAATAACTAAGGTTGGTAAGAAGATAAAATAAGGACTTCTCTTCGGAGAAGTTCTACATAAATAACCAGTTGAGGATAATATATATTTTGATAAAATAATAGAGAAATGAATAAGCGAGGTGAAAAAAATATGGACTTGAATAGATTAAAAGAGAATTCGAATTACTATTTTTCAGATGAGAGCAGTAGCGTTAGGGATGCTGCATATTATTCTTTATGTATTGGAATAGAAGCATATTTAAATACGTACCATAATTTGGTTATGTCATTAACTGAATATGACAGAAAGGATTCAAATCAAATTAATATGCGAGCAAAAGAATCAGAAGCATATATTAGAAGTTATGTAGATATAGCTATTCATTTTCAGCATTTTTTTGAATTGGAAATAAAAAAATGCTTAGAAAAAGAAAATAAACTGCTTGCTGTTGATACTAAAGGAAATCCTGTAATCACATATAAATTATTAAATGCAATAGAGTTGGAGGAAAACGAAGTGTCTTCTTTGAAGTCAGTAGAATTCTCAGAGGCTCTTGGACGATTAAAAAAATTGGTAAATGGTAATTATGTTACTAGCGATGTGGCAAAAGTATTAGTAAAGAATGATAAGTTATTGGATTCATTAAATTTATTACGTAATACAGTTCTGCATAGGGGAAGGAGAATTTTAAATTATTGCGACTTGGATATGTTGATGACACAAAATATATTACCTGCAATAAAAGAACTTTTTGATCTTTCAGAATATGTTGGATATGTTCGAGCATTGGAGCAACAAGGCCTATATTCATTAATGACTGAGTTAATTAATATAGGAAAAAAAGAACCATTCGAGTATGATACTCTCGCATTAAAAAAGGAGATAGGTAGATGTTCTCTAAATAGGAAGACCATTGCAAATCTTGATAATAATAATGAAGATGATAAGGATTACTTGGAATTGGTTTTAGAAAGATCTATAGAACCATGCTTGAATGAAAGATATATTAGGGAAGTAAAATGCCCATGTTGTAATAGTTCGACGATGATAGAGGGAGCAGATGTAATTGGCATGGAAATCGATGAGCTAGGTGACGAAATGGGAAATGGAGCTGGATTTAGTATAATTCATATTCCTGTATATATGAGATATAAGAATTGCCTAAGATGTGGACTATCTGTCGACGAGTTTTTATTTGATAAGATATAGGTTACATAGCAGCGGAAACCCCGCTGCTATTATTTTGCCAATTTTTAGAGAAGGGAGGGATAAGATGCAGGAAGAAGTGGAGCAGAAAACGGTGAACCTGGCTGTCACTACCACAAAGCTCACCGGTCGAGTTGCTGTAAAGGCAATTGCCTGGTATTTGCGGCACCGCAAGGAAAAGAAGCTTGTGAAGGCAAATGAGATTCCCCATGGAAAGCAAAGCGTAAAAAAGTTGATTGGTCAGAATGCAGGAGTATCTACTATTGATGTTTCAAAGACTGGCCTTAGAGATTTTGAGCGCATTGCCAGGAAGTACAATGTTGATTTTGCGGTAACTAAGGATAAGACAGTTGATCCACCAAAGTATGTGATTTTCTTCAAAGCACGTGACGCAGATGCATTAAATCAGGTTGTGAAAGAGTATTCGGCCAAGCAGCTTGATAAGGCAAAGAAGCCAAGCGTGTTAAAGCAGCTGAACAAGCTGAAGGATCTGGTAGCATCAATTCCAAGAAAGGTAAGAGAAAAGACAAAGGAGCAGGAGCGATGAATTCAAAGAAGTTAAAAAAGCTCCTA
This sequence comes from Lachnospiraceae bacterium, assembly GCA_036310845.1. Taxonomy (GTDB): domain Bacteria; phylum Bacillota; class Clostridia; order Lachnospirales; family Lachnospiraceae; genus COE1. The sequence goes on from JAXJRB010000094.1 coordinate 5,659, forward strand.
ATCCTAAATGTACCTTACTTTTTGATAGGAGCTGTAGCTACAAATCTTGGTGAAGCGTGGAGGTTGGCAACAGGCAGTAATGCCTCCGAAAAGGTCCAGAGTTTAGTGTTGGATGGATGTTTCGGAATAGCCTTTGAAAATCCTTTACCAAGTATTCAACCATTTGATTTGCTGGTAGGTATTGCGGTGGGAGCAAGTCTTAGACTTGCAGTTTATCTTAAGGGGAAGAATGCAAAAAAGTTTAGGCACAATGAAGAATATGGTTCTGCCAGGTGGGGCAACTCACAGGACATCGAGCCCTTCGTAGATCCTGACTTTCAAAACAATGTCATTCTTTCTAAGACAGAGAGACTGACTATGAGTAGCAGACCAAAGGACCCAAAGAATGCAAGAAATAAGAACTTGCTTGTTGTCGGAGGCTCTGGATCAGGTAAGACCAGGTTTGTTCTGAAGCCTAATCTTTTACAATGCCATTCCAGCTACGTGGTTAGTGATCCAAAAGGGACTATAGTTTGTGAGTGCGCGAATGCTCTCCTTAAGAACAACTATAGGCTCAAGATTTTTAACACTATCAACTTTAAGAAATCCATGCACTATAACCCATTCATGTATATCCATTCCGAGACGGATATCTTGAAGATGGTTACAACGCTTATTGCAAACACAAAAGGCGATGGCAAAGCCGGGGATGAATTTTGGACCAAAGCGGAAACATTACTTTATACAGCGCTAATTGGTTATATCCATTATGAGGCCCCAGAGGAGGAGCAGAACTTCTCAACCTTGCTTGAGTTTATCAATGCAATGGAAGTACGTGAGGATGACGAGGATTTCCAGAATCCGGTTGACCTCATGTTTGAAGCACTTGAGAGAAAGAATCCAAATCACTTTGCAGTACGCCAATATGCCAAGTTTCGCCTGGCAGCCGGCAAAACCATGAAATCGATTTTGATCAGCTGTGGTGCAAGACTGGCGCCTTTTGATATCGAGGCATTAAGGGAGATTACCTCATATGATGAACTGGAGCTTGATACCTTAGGAGACAGGAAGACAGCTCTATTTTTGATTATGAGTGATACTGATCCAACCTTTAACTTCCTCATATCAATGATTTACTCGCAGCTATTCAATTTGCTGTGTGAAAAAGCGGATGATGTGTATGGTGGAAGACTTCCGGTGCATGTGCGTTGCCTAATTGATGAGGCAGCAAATATCGGTCAGATTCCAAACCTGGAAAAGCTTGTAGCAACCATTCGAAGTCGTGAGATTTCGGCATGTCTGGTGCTGCAGGCAAAGTCGCAGCTTAAGGCCCTATACAAGGATAATGCTGACACAATCATAGGTAATATGGATAGTCAGATATTTCTTGGAGGGTCAGAGCAATCGACACTAAAGGATCTCAATCAGGTTCTTGGAAAAGAGACCATCGACATGTACAACACTGGCGAAACCAGAGGACAGTCGCAAAGCTACAATTTGAATTATCAGAAGCTTGGAAAGGAATTAATGTCCTTTGATGAGTTGGCAACAATGGACGGAAACCATTGTATCGTGCAGATACGTGGTGTTCGTCCTTTTTTCTCGGAAAAATATGATCTGACTCAGCATCCAAATTACAAGCTGACAGCAGATTATGACAAAAGGAACTGGTTCGATATAGAGAAGTTCCTAAAAAGACAAATGAAATTAAAAGAAGATGACGTATTTGACGTCATAGAAATGGATTAGGGAGGAATTTATTTATGGCATTTTTTCAGAGTGCAGTAGGCACATTACAGACATTAGTAGTAGCTCTTGGAGCAGGTCTTGGAATCTGGGGAGCAATCAACCTTATGGAAGGATATGGTAACGATAACCCTGGTGCGAAGTCACAGGGAATGAAGCAGCTCATGGCCGGTGGCGGTGTTGCTCTTATCGGAACTACTCTTGTTCCATTACTTTCTGGATTATTTTAGTCCAGACAGGTGGCAATAGCTACCTGGTACATAAGAATCGAAATGCCGTGAAAAATAATAAATTTATTACCCATTTTATTACCCATGTGTTATATTATAGAAAGTGGGTAATAATATGGGTAATAAAATTAAAGGAAGTAATTGATATGGATAAACTTATTTCAAAAGTAAATGAATTGAGATCATATAAGACAGAACGTGAGTGGTTTGAATTTAAGGAAAACTGGTTTGAAGCAAGAGAACTAGGTGAGTATATATCTGCAATGTCAAACAGTGCCGCTTACGAAGGTAGAGATTATGCATACTTTATTTGGGGAATTCATGATGTGACACATGATGTCACTGGAACAAAATTTGACCCAGATCAAGATGTTAAGGGAGAACCATTAAAGCACTATTTGGCTAGACAAATTTATCCAGATATAGATATTCGATTTTCCGAGGTGCAGATGGAAGGGAAAAGGGTAGTTGTACTAATTATTCCGGCAGCGAAAACTATTCCGGTATCTTTTTCAGAGGAGAGATATATTAGAATTGGTTCTAGTAAAGAAAAACTTCGAAAATATCCTGAGAAAGAATCATTTCTTTTTTCAATTTTGCGAGATGGATTTCCAACAATCGAAAATACAGAAAGTGAATATCAAGATTTATCTTTTGAAAAATTGCAGATTTATTATGGTGCAAAGGGCATTAAATTGAATGCAAGTCAGTTTAAAAAGAATTTAGGATTATATACGTCAAATGGTAAATATAATATAATGGCTCAACTTTTATCAGATGATTCTCATTTACCAGTAAGAGTTGCTATTTTTTCTGGGACAAGCAAAGCAGATAATATGTATTCTGTTAGAGAATTTGGACATCAGTGTTTGCTGTATACATTGGATGAAGTGCTAAGATATGGTGATGTGTTAAATATCATTCAGGCGGATGAAAGAGATCGTATTGTTGAAAGAAAAGATGTTCCACTGTTTGATAATGATGCTTTTAGAGAAGCAATTATCAATGCTTTTTTGCATAACAAATGGGTAGATGGTAATGAACCTATGATTACGGTATATTCTGACAGAATCGAAATCTTATCAAGAGGAACATTGCCAAAAGAACAGACCATAGAGGGTTTTTTTTCAGGAGAATCCATACCAGTTAATAAGAAATTATCAGAGATATTCTTACAGCTTCATATTAGTGAGAAGACTGGAAGAGGTGTACCTAAAATCACAGAGAAATATGGTAAAGAAGCATTTGAGTTTAGAGAAAATGCGATAGTAGTAAAGATTCCTTTTAATTGGATTAATGTTATGGGTGATAAAGTGGGTAATAAAGTGGGTGATAAAAACATAAATTCTAGGACGATGAATGAAACCCAGAGTAGAATTTTGGAAGAAATCAGAAATAATCCTAATATCACCAAAAGGCAACTACAAGAAAAAATAGGAAAAGGTAAAACCACAGTAGATAATGGAATAACATATTTAAGAGAAAATGGATATATTGAACACATTGGTTCAAACAAGGCAGGATACTGGAAGATTATTAACAGTGATAAATAGAGTAGGGATTCACTTAGACCGGAGCTTCAAATAATAACTCCGGTCAAATTTATTTTTCGTGGATTTGTTGCTTCACGAAGCGATAATTTCAGATTGTTACATATCACTTTTATTTGAATAGTAGATATCATTGTAGTAAGTGAAGTTAATGCAGTAAAATAAATTTTGAAAGGGAGTGATGTAACATGAGATATTATATTTCTGATCTTCACTTTTTTCATGAAAACCTGAATACAAAGATGGACAAGCGTGGCTTCGAAAGTGTAGAGGCTATGAATGAATATATGATTTCTCAATGGAACAAGAAGGTTCGTAAGAATGATGAAGTTGTAATTCTAGGGGATTTGTCCATTGAAAAAGGTGAAAAGACAAATGAAATTTTAAGAAGATTAAATGGCAGAAAATATCTGGTAGTTGGAAATCACGATAGATACTTAAAAGATAAGGTCTTTGATAAATCCTTATTCAAGGCAATCGAGCCATATATGGAATTGAATGATAATAAGAGAAAGATAGTTTTATCTCATTATCCAATTTTCTGCTATGATGGCCAGTATCGTGTGGATGAGAATGGAAATTCAAAGACCTATATGCTTTATGGACATGTTCACAACACTTATGATGAGATTCTGGTAAACCATTTTCAAAAGCTGACAAGGCAACAGAGTAGACTGGTTTATCATTCAGATGCTGCGAGGCCAATTCCATGTAATATGATTAACTGCTTTTGTATGTTTTCTGATTATACGCCACTTACGCTTGAGGAGTGGATAGAGGTTGATGCAAAGAGAAGGGCTGCTTTACCAACACCAGATGACTATGATGATACTTGGATGGATGTTATGGAAAAATCTGAGGAAATCCTAGAGCAGAATATAGAAGCATATACAATGCTCGCAATGGATGAAGCTGTAGAAAATTATAAAAAGGGTAGAGTGTCTGATTCAATCGATTACAGTGACATTGATGAAGTAACAGCCTCGCTCAAACTAGATGGATTTGAGATTACACCAGAAGATATTGAGTTATTAAAGAAGATTAAGTCTGGTGAAATAACGTCCGATGATGCTAGAAATGAAATACTTAAAGATATAAAATCATAGACTTTTACATAGACCGGAACTCCTGACGAGGACTTCGGTCTATTTTTATGCCCAGCGGACAGTGCGCACTCCGCGGGCCCATATAGAACTAAAAACAAAACAACAATTAATCACAGAAGCCAGGAGCGATAAATGCCCTGGCTTCAACTATTTTAGGGAGGAAATTATTTATGGCATTTTTTCAGAGTGCAGTAGGCACATTACAGACACTTGTTGTAGCTCTTGGAGCAGGTCTTGGTATCTGGGGAGCAATTAACCTTATGGAAGGTTACGGTAACGATAACCCTGGTGCGAAGTCACAGGGAATGAAGCAGCTCATGGCCGGTGGCGGTGTTGCTCTTATCGGTACAACTCTTGTACCACTTCTTTCTGGACTTTTCTAAGAGAAAGAAATTACTCATCAATTTGGGGTTTGTGGGAAGAAATTTTCTTCCCCAAATCTCATAAGAATGGAGAAGATTTTTTCTCATAGCATTTGAAAAGGAAGGAGTAACCAATGCAAAGCATATTCGATCAGCTTGTTGATTGGCTGAAGGAGATGCTGGTATCAGCGATAATGACTAACATGCAGGGCCTGTTTGACTCAGTGAATAATGAGGTATCACAGGTTGCATCACAGATAGGAACAAGTCCGGCGAGCTTTTCACCAGGTGTATTCACACTTATTAGAAACCTATCCGAGAATGTCATTATGCCAATTGCAGGAATCATACTTACGTTTATTGCCTGCTACGAGCTGATCCAGTTGGTTATCAGTCACAACAACTTAACAAACTTTGAAACCTGGATATTTTACAAGTGGGTTTTCAAGACCTTTGTTGCAGTTGAACTGATTACTCACTGCTTTGATATCACAATGGCAGTATTTGATGTAGCACAGCATGTCATCAACCAAAGTGCGAGCCTTATCAATGGCTCCACAGCGATTGATGGCTCAGCTTTACAGACTATGCAGTCCACACTTGAAGCGATGGGAGCATTTGAATTATTTGGAGTATGGCTGGAAATCTTTGTAGTAAAGTTTGGTCTTTCAATTATGTCGAAGATAATCTTCGTAATTGTCTATGGCCGTATGATTGAGATTTATCTCATGGTTAGCCTGGCTCCAATTCCTATGTCTACCTTTGGAAACAAGGAACAGAGCATGATAGGACAGAACTATCTTAGATCGTTATTTGCTCTAGGCTTCCAGGGCTTCTTAATCATGGTATGTGTAGGAATCTATGCAGTGCTTATCACATCAGTGACCTTCTCAACAGATATTGTTGGCTCACTTTGGGGAGTATTGGGATACACAATCCTCTTATGCTTCACATTGTTTAAGACAGGTTCAATCACTAAGAGCGTATTCCACGCTCACTAATTTGGAGGAAGAAAAATGGCATCATATGTATCGGTGCCAAGGGATCTTACCAAGGTTAAATCGAAGCTTATGTTTAACCTTACCAAAAGGCAGCTCATTTGCTTTTCAGTGGCGGCACTCATTGGAGTACCGTCATTCTTTTTGATCAAAACAATCGCACCAACGAATACAGCGGTTATGTGCATGATGATTATCATGATGCCAATGTTTTTTCTGGCGATGTATGAAAAGAATGGGCAGCCTCTTGAAGTGATCCTTAGGCATTTTATTGAAGCAAGAATTATTAGACCGAAGGAACGTCCTTATAAAACGGACAATTACTACGCTGCACTCATAAGAGCAGCAGAGGTTGAAAAAGAAGTATCAAAAATTATGGAGGGAGGAGATAAAGCTTGATGGACTTAAGAAAAATCTTTAAGAAGGATACGCCAGAGTATGCTATTCCAGCAAATCTTTCTAAGGAAGATAAGAAGAAGGTAGCACAGCTTATAGCCAAAGCAAAAAGAAATGATGGAGTTCCAAGAACGGCCCAGCAGTCGATTCCATTTGAGCGAATGTTTCAGGATGGTATCTGTAGAGTGAATGCAGATTATTACACCAAGACAATCGAGTTCCAGGATATCAACTATCAGCTGGCGCAGCCTGAGGATAAGACAACTATTTTTGAGGAGTGGTGTTCATTTCTTAATTTCTTTGATAGCTCAGTTCACTTTGAAATCTCATTTATGAACATGGCTACAGATGCAGAAAGCTTTGAAAAGAGCATTGCCATAGAGCATGCAAAGGATGAATTTAATGCAGTAAGAGATGAGTATTCAGAGGTGATCTTCAGACAGATGCAGGCCGGAAACAATGGTCTTACCAAAATGAAATATCTTACCTTTGGAATTCATGCAGATTCATTGAAGTCTGCAAAGCCTAGACTTATCCATTTGGAAACAGATATCTTAAACAACTTTAAGAGAATGGGTGTAAGAGCAAGAACCTTGAACGGAAAGGAAAGACTTGCTGTTATGCATTCCATCTTCCACATGGGAGATGATGATAGATTTCATTTTGACTGGAAATGGATTCCAGAGTCTGGTTTATCAGTAAAGGACTTTATCGCACCAAGTTCATTTTTATTTAAGAATGGGCGAGAGTTTCAGATGGGAGATATGTATGGAGCGATGTCATTCTTGGCAATCACGGCTTCAGATATAAGTGATCAGCTTTTGGCTGATTTTCTCAAGATGGAGTCCAGTCAGATTGTGACAATGCACATTCATTCTATTGATCAGAATGAGGCGATTAAGACGGTAAAGCATACTATCACAGAGCTTGACAGAAGTAAGATTGAAGAACAGAAGAAGGCTGTTCGTGCCGGTTATGATATGGATATCATTCCATCGGACCTTGCAACCTTTGGTAAGGATGCAAAGGCACTTCTGAAGGAGCTTCAGTCCCAGAATGAGCGAATGTTTTTGCTTACCTTTACGATTATGAACACTGGAAAGACTAAGGAGCAGCTGGAGAACAACATCTTCCAGGCATCCTCAATTGCCCAGAAGCATAACTGCAATTTGGTTCGTCTTGATTTCCAGCAGGAGCAGGGGCTTATGAGCTCGCTTCCATTGGCAGCAAATGAGATTGAAATACAAAGAGGACTTACCACTTCAAGTACAGCAATCTTTGTACCATTTACAACGCAGGAGCTTTTCCAGGGACACAAGGGTGCTCTTTATTACGGATTAAATGCTCTTTCTAATAACCTGATTATGGTGGATCGAAAGATGCTTAAGAATCCAAATGGACTTATCCTTGGAACACCTGGTTCCGGTAAGTCATTCTCTGCAAAACGTGAGATTGCAAACTCATTCCTGGTAACAGATGATGATGTAATTATCTGTGATCCGGAGTCTGAGTACAGTGCGCTGGTCCACAAGTTTAATGGCCAGGTAATTAAGATTTCACCTACCAGTGATCAGTTCATCAATCCAATGGACATCAACATGAACTATTCGGATGATGATAATCCTATAGCCCTGAAAGCAGATTTTATCCTATCGCTTTGTGAGCTTATTGTAGGTGGAAAGGACGGTCTTCAGCCAGTTGAGAAAACTGTAATTGACCGTTGTATCCATCAGATTTATCAGAAGTATTTCGAGAATCCGGTTCCAGAGAGAATGCCACTTCTTGAGGACCTCTACAATGCACTTTTAGATCAGGATGAAGTGGAGGCGCACCATGTGGCAAAGGCACTTGAAATCTACGTTACAGGTTCCCTTAATGTATTTAATCATCGTACCAATGTGGACATCACAAACCGTCTGGTTTGCTATGATATCAAGGATCTTGGAAAGCAGCTTAAAAAGATTGGCATGCTTGTAGTTCAGGACCAGGTATGGGGACGAGTAACTGAGAACAGAAGTGCCGGTCGCTCAACCAGATATTATATGGATGAGATGCATTTGCTTCTTCGTGAGGAGCAGACTGCGGCTTACACTGTAGAAATCTGGAAGCGATTTAGAAAATGGGGAGGTATTCCTACAGGTATCACACAGAACGTAAAGGATCTTCTTGCTTCCAAGGAAGTAGAGAATATCTTTGAAAACAGTGATTTCATTTATATGCTTAACCAGGCTGCTGGAGACAGACAGATTTTGGCAAAGCAGTTAAACATCAGCCCACATCAGCTTTCGTATGTAACACATTCGGGAGAAGGTGAAGGGCTTTTATTTTATGGAAATGTAATCCTGCCATTTGTGGATCGATTCCCACAGGATACTGAGCTTTATCGAATCATGACAACTAAGCTTGATGAAGTAGCGGAGGTGCAAAATGTCACAGCTTAAGTCAGAGGCAGATCGTGCTACAGCTTATAGAAAAAAGCTGCGGCATGGCAAAGCCGACAATTCCATGACAAAGGCAGAGGTGAAGAAGGCTGCTCAGTTAAAAAAGCAGTCAAGAAAGAAGGTATATTCTAATGCTGCAACAGCTGCAGCTGCGGCAGAAGCCAGAAGGCACATCATTCAAAACGAAGATCAGAATGTTGGAACAGACAGTCTGGATTTTGGTCTTCAAGTAGCGGGTGATGCAGGTGATTTTGCAGTATCAACTGTGGGTAAGGTTTATTCCAAGAAGATGCACGGTAGGAAAAATAATCCGAGTGCAAATGGTAAGACTAAGGAGAATCCTTATTCTAAAAAGCTTCAGAGAAGTCCTATGAAAAGGGAATTCGATGAGGCCGCAGCAAAGAAAAGTAAGAAGGAAGCAGCAAATAAAGCTGGAGATATCTCAAAGAAGTTTGTAGACAAGGCGGAGGATATGGCGGGAAAAATTGGAGAGTTCATTGCTGAGCATCCGAAGGAAATCATTATCGCGCTACTAATTCTATTGATGATTGTAGTAATTATGGGAGCGCTGTCATCTTGTTCAGTTGCTTTCTCAGGACTTCAGGATATCTCAATTGCAACATCCTATACAGCAGATGATGATGTGATTATTGCAGTAGACGGAGATTATACAGCACTGGAGGAAGGCATCCAGGACCAGATTGACAGGATTGAAACAGATTATCCTGGCTATGATGAGTACAATTACTATCTTGATGAGATTGGGCATAACCCTTATCTGTTAGCAGGCATTTTAACAGTTGTGTATGAGGATTATACAAGAGAAGAGGTCCAAAGCTATCTGCAGACGATTCTTTCAAAGCAGTACAGCCTAAACATTGAAGAGGTTGTGGAGACAAGGACCAGGACAGAAACAAGAACTGGCTACACTTGGGTGGATGATGGTGTAGTGAATGGAGTAGCGACTGGCCACTATGAGCCATATCAGTATGAGGTGGAGGTTGAGTACGAATATTATATTCTCAATGTTACACTAACCAACTATACGCTGGAGGTTGCGGCAAACAATCTGGGCCTTACTGAAGAACAGATGGAGCGGTACACCTATCTGTATATGACCCAGGGTAATAAGCCATATCTGTTTGATGATATTTATTCCAATCCAACTCCTGGTGATTATCAGGATTATGATGTGCCAGGAGAATATCTGACAGATGAGCAGTTTGGCCGAATGCTTCACGAGGCAGAGAAGTATCTTGGTTATCCTTATGTATGGGGAGGTAGTAGTCCATCTACAAGCTTTGACTGTTCAGGATTTGTAAGCTATGTCATCAACAATTGTGGTAATGGGTGGAATGTTGGAAGACAGACCGCTAATGGGCTTAAGAACTGCACAAGCAGAGTTCCTGCATCAGAGGTGAAGCCCGGAGATTTAATCTTTTTCCAGGGAACCTATGACACAAGCGGAGCCAGTCATGTGGGTATCGTTGTGGATCCGGTGAACAAAATTATGATTCATTGTGGAAATCCAATTCAGTATGCGTCCTACAATACAACTTATTGGAGAGCGCATTTTTATTGTTATGGAAGAATCAACTAGGGAGGAATTTTATGTTTGAGAGATTAGACAAGTATCGCGCAGAGCTTGAAAGAGCCTACAAAAGAAGGGCAGAGCTTGACGCAAAGATTAAGGAATTAGAAAGAAGATGCAAGGAAGAGGAAAATGCTCAAATTCATGGAATGGTGCATGCCATGAACATGACACCAGAACAGCTTCAGGCACTTTTGGATCAGGTTGCTGCTGGCAATCTCCCTGGTGCAGCTAAGAGTGAAAAGAGCAAGGTAGATGCTTCTGCCGATGACTATGACGACGAAGAGATGGAGGATTTTGAAGATGATGAAAACTAAATTTGGCGTAAAGCTTATGGCAGGGGCATCGATTGTCTCTGCTTTTTTTATGGGCGCAGCTCCTATGACTGCGTTTGCAAAGGTTGATGAAGATGTAACCTGCATTTGTGAGGAAAAATGTACAGAGGAAAAGGTGAATGAGGAGTGTAAAGTCTGCTCCTATGATTACACCTACTGCGAAGGAAAAGAGCTAGAACATTTTGGTCCACTTACACCAGATGGAAACTTAACACTGGTAGATGACTACGGAAGCATCGAAGCTGGTGGAAAGCAATTTATCACTGTTGTGACAAAGGCAGGTAATTACTTTTATATCATCATAGACCGTGATGATAACGGCTCAGAGACAGTTCATTTCCTCAACATGGTAGATGAATCAGACCTTTTAAGCCTCATGGATGATGAGGAGGCCAAGGCATATATCGAATCCATTGAAGCTAAGGAAACAGAAACTGAGGAACCACAGTCAACTGAGATTGTAACAATTGAGGACGAGCCAGTTCCAGGTGCAACCCCTGATCACGAGGAAGCGGTGGAGCATGAAAAGGAGAAGAAGAATGTAACAGGAATTATGGCAGTAGTTCTTGTAGCAGCAATCGGTGGTATGGGTGGTTACTTCTATCTTACAAATAAGAAAAAGGCTACCAAGAAGACCGTAGGTCCGGATCCAGATATTGATTACCTTGATGACGATGATGAGGATGACATCCTTTCGGATATTCCAGAGGATGAGATCTCAGATGATTTTGATTCTGAGGATTAATCCATGAACATCAGTGGTATCAGACCAAAGCCAGGGGTCTATGAATCCTGGCAGCTTGGTCAGGAAAAGGAGGACAAAATGAAGGAACAGAGTAAACGCTTTGCCCCAGATGAGCTGGCTGCAAATCGTAAAAAAGAGATGGATGAGATTATGGCAAAGCTTTCAGATGGAGTTACTGCTTGCGCTAATTCAGATGAGTTTAGAAGGCTTCTTGATACGATGGCCAGATTCCCAAGATACTCACTTAACAACAATCTACTTATCATGATGCAAAAACCAGATGCAACACTATGTCAGTCGTTCACTGGCTGGCGGGAGATGAATCGATTTGTTAAAAAGGGTGAAAAGGGAATTCGTATTCTCGCACCAGCACCATATAAGAAGAATGTGGAAAAGGACGTACTTGATGCGGCGGGAAGACCTGTGATGGATGGAGATGGTAATCCAGTAAAAGAGAGCACAGAAGTGAAAATGATGGCTTTTAAGCCAGTAAGTACCTTTGATATTTCGCAGACTGATGGCGAACCACTTCCTACAGTAGGAGTAGATGAGCTAGTGGGAAATATTGAAGGTTATCCAACTTTGTTTGAAGCAATTAAGGCTGTTACACCAGTTCCGGTAGAGTTTGAGAATATCACGACTGGGGCAAAGGGCTATTACAACAAGGCAGAGAATCGAATTGCTATTAACGATGGAATGAGTGAAGTGCAGAATGTTAAGACACTTCTTCATGAGGCCGCTCATCAAAAGCTGCATTCCGTTGAGGCATTGCAGATGAGAGAGGGCAAACCGTCAAGAGCTGATAAAGAGGTGGAGGCCGAGTCAGTGGCATATGTGGTATGTCAGCATTTTGGAATTAACACTTCTGATTATTCATTTGCTTATGTAGCAGGCTGGGCGGAAGGAAAGGATATGAATCAGCTTAAGGAATCTCTTGATACTATCAGAAAAGCAGCTGGTGAGATGATTACAGCAATTGATGAAAAGGTGTTTGAGTTGGTTGGAGAAAAAGACTCAGTATTAGAAAAACTATCAAAAACAAAATGCGAAAGTAGAAATACTGTTGAAACACATCGAAATAGAGAATATAGTCAAGTAGTGTAAGAAAAACCAATCATAGTTATCGATTATGACTATGATTGGTTACATATTGGGAAGGGAAGGATGATAAAAAATGAAGATCCATAAAAAAAGTATAATTCTAATTATTTTAACAATATGTTCAATGTTCTGCGTTTTAAAATTTTCCAAAATAACAATGTGGACAATGTTGCCAGAGTGGTTAAGTAATATATTTGAACGTCCAAGTATTGGCACCAACGAGTATGAAATATGGTCGCTAATTGACAATCTTAGCTTAGCATACATCGCGTCACTAATATTTTATATTGTGGTTGAATATATCCCTAAGAAAGAAAAAGAGAAAAAAGCATTCGCTGTTATATCGAGTAATTTGCAGTCTATATATGATAATTTGAGTTATATTATTCGAGTTATTACGTTTGAAATTGGACTAGAAAAAAATATTAGTGATATAGAATTAGCTGATTTAGAGAAAGTTAAAAACATAATATTCGACAGTACAACAAAATATGCTGATATAACGCATGTTAAGAATAATGAGGATTTAAATGTAAAAGGCTTTTCTTATAATGTGTTAGATGATAGTAAGTTACATGGGAATTCGATTACAAAAAATATTGATGATATATTTAGTTTGCAGATTGCTGGAAATATAAATGAGGATATAGTTGAACTATTATCTAATCTTAAAAAAAGTCGTTTTTTAAGTATGATGTCATATTTTGAACATCAAAATACAAGAAGAATTCCAGGAAGAAAAAATGAAATTTTGTTTTATGATAAGTCATTTTATGAATTAATTCAGTATAGAGAAGCTATTGGAAAACTCAAGATAGATTTATTAGATTACAGATTCGAGAAAATGACTGATGATCAAATTAGTAGAGAAAGAGAAGAAAGAGTTTATTGGCTAGGTCGTAGTTATTTTATGCGAATGCCAATAGAAAAAATTCAAGGTAGCATATCATATATGCCTAATATTGTTTTAAATGAAGCAAGCTTTTCTAGGCTAAATGGTGTTTTGTTGGAGGCTCTTGTTACATATGATATAGATAATGAGCAATACAAGCATATGTTACCAATAGCTAGGAGTATTGCAGAATATCTTTGCTCTTTTAATGGTTCAGAAGATTGCATAGATATTGCTTGCTTAAACTATTTGCAAGTATTGAGAAGAATGGGAACAATTACAAAGAAAGATATGATAGGAGCACGACAAATTATTGCTGATACAAATAAGTCAAAATTTTTACGGTTGGGAGCATTGATTATAGTAAGAAATTTTGCTGAGGCAAAAAATGTATTTGATTCATTAGATGATAATCAAAAATTTCAAGTTGTAAGTATGCCAATTTATCGACTGTGGAACAATCCGCCACTTCCAGCGAATTTAGAACAACCTGATTTTAATATATATGAATAATACATAAGCGTCATATTTGTATGGCGCTTAATTTATTGTATTCACAATAAAAATAAACCACCTGCTATGCAGGTGTGTTCCCAAATAGCTTTAGCTTCAAGC
>JAXJRB010000095.1:0-28214 GCA_036310845.1 Lachnospiraceae bacterium
AGATGTCACAACCAAATCCATATCGGATTTCGTATCAGCATCACCCACACTGATATTCGGATAAAGAAAGCCATCCACCTCTGTATAAGTACCGCCCATTGCTTCATATAAAGATAATTCTCCGCTCATAGTCACTACCTCCCTATCTTACTTTGTCTCGGTTGTTACCAAAGACTTTCGTTTTTTCAAGTTCCTGCTTCTCATACCATTCCTTCACAAGACGCTCAATCAAATCCGTCTTTTGCTTCGGCGTATAATCCTCCGGAAAATACTTTGCCAAAGTATCTGCCCGAAGCTTAATCTGCTCCCTCTGATTTGGTTTCTCCTGTTCTAATATCAGAAACATCCCATCCATATCTAACTCTCCTGACTGGCTCATACGTTTCATTCGGTTTGCCTGTGACAAGGACGGTGTACACAGCTCCATGTTCATAACCTCATAAAGCTCGTACTGCTCTTCCTCTGTCAGATAGGAAAGCTCAACCGCTATGGTAAAAGCAATCTTTCCTTCATCTACCATATCAAGAAGCTTGGGAATAAGGTTGGTAAGGCGGATATAACGCTGAATGGTCATGCGATTTTCTCCCACCAGCTTTGCCAGCAATTCATCTGCTCTAATACCAGCAGCTATCGCATTGCCTTGACCAACCTTCCAGTTCCCATTGTCATCATGCTCTGATTTCAAAACATATACTTTAGCAGTGGGATTCTCTAACTTCGGATGGGCTTGGTCCGAAGTCTCCGTCACAACTTGTGACGAAGTTAACTTTTTCCCAACTTGGGAAGAAGTCAAATCCGTCCTCTTTCCCTGCTGTTTCATTGCCTCCAGCTTCATCTTGTAAGCAAAAGCCTTCTCACTTGGCTTGATATGCTCCCTCTGCAAATTGTAGGCTAAGACCACAGCGCCTTGCCTTGTCTCCAAGGTAGGTTTCCATAGCCTCGCCCCGAAACCGTACGTACACCTCTCGATGTATACGGCTTCCCATTTATCATAGTCTTTCAATTATTTCGTAATCTTGGCATAACAGTTTGGACAAACTGCAAGTGTCTTGCGACGCTTAGCCAGCATAATTGTGTTCCATTCATTGTCTGCTTTAATTGATTTCAATGACTTCACATGGTGCATGCATATATCCCCCGTGCTTTCTCCACAGAGTTCGCATACTCCAAGTTTAATCCGTGTCCTCAAATAATTTGGATTGTCGTACTTAACGTATTGTGGTAAGAGGTCGGGTTCAAAGCTACATGCGTAGCGTTTCTTCTTGAAGCCATCATGATAAAACTCACAATATTTCAGACCTTTCTTTGTGTTATAGGGAACCACAAACATCCCATTTTTACGGTATTTTCTCTGTATCTTATAAACGCTCTTATGATATTTAAGTCCAAAGGTTTTGTACATGCTATATTCCAAAATGAATGCGAAGTTTTTAATAACTGTTGTATTTTCTGCTATGGAATAATAATTGTACATTCCTCTGATTTCAGCATTTACTTGCGATACTATTTCCACATCCGTCATATGAACCATATTTCCTCTATGGTGAGAATCCCATATTTCTTTGCCGTTTTCGTCGTACCTAATCCTAAGTGCACCATACTCTATTAGCTTGGCTTGCCACTTATCCCTTGGGGCATATAATTTGATTCTGCCTGTGTGGGTCTTTCTGAGCTGATGCTTGGAATCATACATAAGCGCCGAGTTTTTGGCTGTAGTGATATCATAGCCAAGGAATCTGGCTTTGTCTTGATTATGCGTGATTTTGGTTTTTTCTTCAGACATCTCAAGATGCAGAGTATCCTTAAGAAATACTCTGAATTTCTCTTTTATTTCAGAGGCGTCCTCATACGAACCAATGACTCCAATCAAGAAGTAAGTAGACCTAGGGAACTTCCCCCTAAGCCCCTCTCAGAACTGTACGTGAACCTCTCAGCTCATACAGCTCCCATTATCCAGCCGTTGGCAGTATTCCAAACTTCCAGTGCGCAAACAGATTTCTTTCTCTTATTGCGATTTCTCCTAACCAGTGTTCCGCCCTTCTCCTCGAGTTACGTTTCTTATATTTTCTTCGCACCCAGTATATAAGCCTACTGTTGATATATCTTAAAACATCATATATCTCTGATTTGTAGAAATGCGTATAGTAATTAATCCATCCCTGTATCTTGCTATTAATCACATTTGCTATGTCCCACAGGTCTTTATCTACTTTAAACTGCAACTTCCAGCTACGCACTTCCTTCCGTATGGCTTTCTTTGCTTTTCCCCCCATTGCCGGTAGAAAACTGACAAAGAACTTTCCATACTTATTCTTTGCAAGTCTTGGTCTGAATGTATATCCTAGAAAATCGAACGATGTATGCTCATGATTCCCCTTTCGGTCATCATCTTTGCAGTACACAATTCTTGTTTTCTCCAAGTTTAATTCCAATCCATAGTCTGCAAACTGTTTCTGTAGCCTGCGTTTCATATATTTTGCCTGTTTGAGAGACACACAGTGCGCAATTCCATCATCCGCATACCTTGCCCACGGAATGTTCGGAAATTCTTTAACCATAAAATCATCAAAAACATAATGTAGAAACAGATTTGCAAGTACCGGACTGATTACACCACCTTGAGGTGTTCCACTGGTTCTTGGTACAACTGTACCATCTTCCATTTGAAATGGTGCTACTAACCATCTCTGTATATAAAGAAGAATCCATTCTTCTTTTGTGTGTCGTTTCACCATTTCCATTAAATAATCATGTCTGATATTATCAAAGAGTCCTTTGATATCAAACTCTAGTACCCAGTCTTTTCTCCAACATCTTGTTCTTGTCACTTCTATTGCCTGTATTGCTGATTTGTTTGGTCTGTAACCATAAGAATCTTCATAAAAGATAGGCTCGACACTTGGTTCAAAGTATAATTTCACAACCATCTGTGCTATCCTGTCTTCTACCGTTGGTATTCCCAGTATACGAGTTCCTCCATTTTTCTTTGGAATCGCTACCGCTTTTACAGGTTTTGGGAAATAACTTCCTGATGACATCCTGTTCCAAATCTTATAGAGATTGTTATTCAACTTCTTCTCAAAATCTTCAATGGACTGTTCATCAACTCCATACGTTCCCTTGTTTGCTTTCACCTTCTCATAAGCAGTGATTACTGCTCTTTTTGAAATACTGTATGGCTTTGTTTCTTGCATAAGTTCCTCCTCCTTTCAAAGTTGACTTATTCTTGAAACTGAATAATTCGGGTTCTTCGCTCCATTCCCATTACAGAAATTTCTTCACTACTACAACCCAATCTGCCCCCATGACTGCATTGGTACTCTTATCTTGCGGTTCTTCCGCTTGATATACTCCCTTAACATCAGCCCGTGGGTTCCCACGTTCCGTACAAACGCCTGTATTAAGTTCATGCCACCTTTATGCCGCCCACCATCTGGTCAGTAAACAGGTTTCCCCCAGACTTATCCCAGGTTAACGACTACCCCCTGGTTTTGATGGAGTCTCTACGCTTTCGACATTTTCGTAAGTGGTTCACTTGTTCGTTCATCTCCTTAATACGCACCTGACAGTTTCTACTGCCTTTTCCTTAACGCTCAATACCATGGCTTTTGACCACAGCACCTTAAGGTAGTTTGAAATCTCCACCTGTATGGCGATTTCGGCGGGCCCACCGCCATCATCTGTACAGCATGGCTGTCTTCAAGTGGCTATGCCACTTGGACACGCCTTCGTGGCGCACAATCATCCGCATATCTACAATAGACTAAGCTCTTATAATCCTCATTATTTGCTCTTTTACTTGGTAAGCTATGCTTATAGTTTATGGCATCTTTTTGCAGACGCAGAGCTTCTTTCCTTTGTTGCTCACTCCACTTTTCCCAATTTGCTCGGTTTCTTCTTCTGATGTAATATAGCTTGCTTGCGGCACGTGAGTATTCAAGATTATCTTTTGATTTTCCCTTACTAAATTCTCCTTTGAGTTGCTCTGCGAATATATCTAATTTTGACAGATAGATATTTGCCAGCATTGGACTTACGCCTGAACCTTGGGGTGTTCCAGAAAATGTACAATTATATACCCATTGCTCCATATAACCCGCTTTCAGCATTTTCCATATAAGAGCCAAGAAGTTTTCATCCTCAATTCTTTCCCTTAGAATATTTACCAGCACATGATGGTCGAAACTATCAAAACATGCGTGTATGTCACCTTCCACAAACCAAGTAATTCCAGTGAACTGATTTTGTATCTGCTGTAAAGCAGAATGACAGCTTCCGTTAGGTCTGAATCCATGTGAGCAATCTGAGAAGTTAGGCTCATATATACTCTCTAATATCATCTTGACCACTTCCTGTACTAATTTATCCTCTGTTGATGGTATCCCCAACGGACGTTTCTTTCTGCTGTTCTTCTTTTCAATATACACACGCCTTGCAGGATTGGGTTGATAGCTGAAATCTTTTAGGCTTTCGATAAGAGCATTGATTCTCTTCTCACTCATCCCGTCTAAACTTTTGCCATCTACACCAGGTGTCATACTTCCTTGCGATTGGCTTATGTTTTTATAAGCTAAGAAGTAAAACTCTGGGTTGTATAAATTCCGATATAATCTCTTGAATTTATACTCTTTGTTTGTTGTTTTTTCTGAAAGACTTTTCAATACTTTTACTGGTTCTCTCAATGTCTCACACATCCTTCCTCGTTTTAGTATTGAACGATAAACTGCCGTCCTTCGCCATGTGGGCGTTATTATTCGCTTCCGTTTTTACGGCTATCCTTGTCAATCCAAGGTCCTCGGACTACTACGACGGCTCCGTTACCATGCTGAATATTCAGAGTCATCTCTCTTGCTTTTACACTTGAGATTTATCACCTTTCGGCATTACTCATAGCCTCATGGGCATTTCAGTTTAGGTAATCCCCGTTTAGCATCATTATGATAAGTTGTACTATTGTCGATATGGGAGTTTTCGTCATTTTCCATTACTTATGGCTAGCTTGCATCGATTATCACGCAGATTGCAGACAGCAAAATACTAATCCGCCAATGCACCACCGTAACATCTTCCCTTCGGTGTGGAGATGGTTAGCTCCAGCCTCTGACTTTCCTTCAAGCAGTGTAGCCTTCATCCTCATATAGTACCTTTCGCCTCGACACTCAGTCGCAACTTGGAAGCTTCGCTGACTTGTGCCTTTACAAACGTGCTATTGTCCCCTTTGTGTTTCCACTCGAGGTTAGTTGTTGACGATAAGATTGTGTTTTTCACACTTGATAATTTTTCTTATTGCTTTCTCAGAGCAAAATCATAATGACCCACGCCGCTTGGGTGTCCACCCCAAACGCCTTACGGGCGCACACTATCCACCATAGCAATCACTGCCTGATTATCATCCAAATCACGAATTACCACAGGCATCACCTCAAGCCCTGCCCATTTGCACGCAGCTTTTCTTCTATGACCTGCAATCAGTTCATAACCGCCACCAACTTTTGGTCTTGCCAAAGCCGGTACAATCACGCCTTCTTTTTCAATGCTCTGCATTAGTTCAAACAACGCCATATCGTTTTCTACCTTAAAGGGATGCCCCTCAAAGTCCTGCAATTCCGATATTGGAACCATTCTGATGTCTGCTTCCGCCATAGCACTATTCTCTTGTTGCGGAAAAGAACACAATTCTTCTTTTTTCTTCATAAAATCAATTACCTCCATTAAAATCACTCATTCTCGCATATTTATCCGAGAACGCAAAAGAGCCGCTTACTTTCAAAATCACTTGAAAATAAGCGGCTCAGACCACTTTGTTACTTTATTGAATTTTAGTGAGCAATGAGCCAAGCACCTGTTGAAATAATTTGGCTATGCGAGTTTACTCGCGAATAGACAAATTACTTTTAACAGGTATTTGGCGACTGCCAGAAACCGAGGAACTGCATCGCAGTTTCGAGGGTGCTGGCTCATTGCATTTAAGATGAAATATGAACGACAGATTTTTGTGTTTCCGAACTACACCCTCACAACCACTTGGACGTTTACTCCGTTGGAAATTGCCTTTTTCTTCTCTTTTCGGTCACTTTGGGAGAAGAGTATATGGCGCTCAAAGTGCCTAAATTCAAGGAGTTTCAGGTATTTTTCCTTTGGAGCAGTGTTACGCACTCCACATGCACCGTCCCCGGAAATTGGTCCACAGCCGTGACTCTTTCCATTCGATATCCGTTATCCAACAATACTTCCAAATCTCTTGCAAGGCTTGTCGGTTTACAACTGATATATACAATCCTATCTACATTATAATCAATAATTTTCTGCAATGCCTTTGGATGAATACCATCTCGAGGAGGGTCTAATACAATGAAGTCCGGTTTCTCTTCGATATCATCAATAACCTTTAATACATCGCCAGCAATAAATTCGCAATTGGTTAAACCGTTAAGCTTTGCGTTCTCCTTAGCAGCTTCTACGGCTTCTTCTACGATTTCTACACCAATTACTTTGCCACAAACAGGTGCTAAGAGCTGTGCGATGGTTCCTGTTCCACTATACAAGTCGAATACTGTCTTATCATTCTTGCCCGAACCGGAAATATCGCCAAGATACTCTCTTGCTGTTTCATATAATACTTCTGCACCTAATGTGTTGGTCTGGAAGAACGAAAACTGTGATATCTTAAATTTCAGATTCAACAATTCTTCATAGAAAAAATCTTGTCCATACAATACAACTGTCTCATCACTTTGTACAATATCAGCCACTGAATCATTCTTTGTATGAAGTATACCTGTTATTTTACCTTGTAATTCCAAATTCAACAACTTCTCTACTAATGGCTGTAAGTCATATTCTTCTTGTGTTGTTGTAACAAGGGCAATTAAGATTTCTCCTGTCTTCTGCGCCTTTCTGACTAACAAATGACGTAAATATCCTTCATGACGTAATCTATGAAAATATGTAGTCTTTTTCTCAGCAAAATGGTCTAATACACATGCTAAGATTTTCTGATAATCTTCGTCTACAATCTGGCACTCTCTTACAGATACAATATCATAGAAACTTCCACGTTTATGCATTCCAAGTGCAAGTGGTCCATCCTTCACTTCGTCTCCAAAAGAGAATTCCATCTTATTACGATACCCATGCTGAACAGGGCTCGCCTTAATACCTTCATAAATATTATCGATATAAGTCTCTAAATCTCCCTCTGTACCATTTAATAACATTTGCTTTTCAAATGCAGGAGTTAATAATTTACGAACCTGATTCATTTTAATCTGTAATTGTTCTTCGTATGGAAGATTCTGATAATTACATCCTCCACACTCACCAAAATGAGGACATACACTATCTATTTCATAAGATGCCTTTTCTAGAACTTCTACCAATCGTCCTTCTACTTTTCCCTTACGCTTCTTGTTTACTAAGAAGGACACCTTCCGCCCCGGTATCACATTCTTAACAACCGCTATTTCATCTTCACATCTTACAATTCCTTTATTGGGAAAATCCAGACGTTCTACATATCCTTCATAAATCTGTCCTTTTTTCATCACTACCTCCTAAACAGTAAAAAAGTGATTGCCGCTGGGCAATCACTCAAAGAATTTACTTCGTAAATTCTTTCTTAACTACCACTACGTTACAGCAATTTCTTATTATCTAAAAATAGTGCGTGCCAGCGCACGCACTTTGGCAAGAATTTCTTGCGAAATTCTTGTCTAATACTCACTACGTTACAACAATTTCCTATTACGTGAAAAAGAGGTGCCTTTTGCAGCACCTCAAAGCATTTCTTTCGCATCTGATTATTAAATAGACTTATCTTCGACCTTCACAGGTTCTTCGTCTTCTTCATCATCAAAGAAATCATCTTCAAAATCATCATCGAATTCGTCTTCGAAATCGTTGAGATAATCAGGTGTCATATAACGATATACCGCATACGCGATTGCGGCAACTGCGGCAACTGCACCAATAATTGCCAAAATCCATAATAAAACATTGGATTCCTTTTCCTCTTTCTTATTCTCCCTCTCTACAAATCCCTTTTCCTGAAGGTATTCAACCAAACCTTCCCATCTCTTCATAACAAACGCCCCACTTTCTATCACTATTTTATTAATCTCTAATCATTTCAAGTGTTTCTACATCTTAACTTCTTGAACACAAGAAATATATTATTATTATAATAACACTTTTTTGTGTTCTTTACTACTATTTTGTGTCTCAAATTTTATTTCTTTGTTTATATTTTTCGTAATTTTGCAAATGCTGCATACATGATCTTATTTCCTGCCTCATCAAAGGCTACTGTTACTTTATAATCTCTAGTATCCTGTTCAATCTTTAACACAGTTCCTTCGCCATATTTTATATGTTGCACACGATCTCCTGCCTGATATCCCAGACCGCCACTAGTCGTTGGTACTCCCTTTGATAATCCATCTAATGACTTTGCAATATACGGCTTATTTGCAGATGGTGTTTCTTTCTTTTTCACAACAGCCTTTGGGCGTGAACCAATAATTTCTGATAAATCCTTTACCTGCTTCGTTTTCGTAACACCCGTTGTTTTTTGATAACTGGTATTTATTGTAGAAGATTCCCAGTTATTTCTTACCGTTTCTGCAGCTGCCCAATTATTCCTTGGTTTATCGAAAACGGTATCACTTAATTGAACTTTCTGCTGGCCTCTACCGTCGAAGCTATTCTGAGGCATCCCTGTCTGAAAAGGCTTTGCTTTAAAATGACTTCTTTCATAGGAATCTGTTTCATATGCATTCTGATCCCATTTTCTAATCGATGGCAACTTATTATCCATCAATTCAGGCGGAATCTCCTTCACAAAACGACTTACCGGATTATACTGTGTTTCTCCACGAAGCATTCTTGCCTTTGCATAAGAAATGGTCAAATCCTCTTTGGCTCTTGTAATTCCTACATACGCAAGACGTCTCTCTTCCTCAATATCCATCGGATCGTCAGAGGTAATTGTCATATAACTTGGAAAAACGCCATCCTCCATACCTGCAAGATAAACATGTGAAAACTCCAATCCCTTAGCACTATGAATGGTCATTAACAGAACTTTATTATCATCCTTGTCAATACCATCAATATCCGCCACAAGTGCTACTTCCTCCAAAAATGCAGAAAGTGTAACCTCTTCTCCTAATTCTTCTCTTGCCATTTCAAAACTTACCACTTTCGTTATAAGCTCGTCAATATTCTGCAAACGTTCTTCTGCCTCTTCTCGATCTAACTCTTCCAACATTTGTACATACTGTGTTGTTTCAAGAACATCCGTTATTAATTCTTCCAAGGAACAAAATTGAAGCTTTGTACGGAACATCTGAATCATTGTCACAAAATCTTTCAGCTTATCTGCTGCTTTACCTTTTCCTAATGTCGGTATCTGATCTACCTGCTGTAATGCCTCATAAAAACTAATGTCCATGCTATCTGCATACTCTTGTACTCGAAGAATGCTTGCCGCACCAATTCCACGTCTAGGTACATTGATAATACGCTTAACTGCCAAATCATCTTTTCCGTTATCAATTGTTTTCAGATATGCTAAAACATCCTTTACTTCCTTTCTGGAATAGAAGTTCACACCACCAACAACATCATACGGAATATTCTCTCTAATAAAACTTTCTTCCAACAAACGTGATTGTGCATTGGTACGATATAATACCGCACACTGTCCATAATCACTTTCTGCTTGTCTTTTCTTTCTTTTAATATCACTCGCTATGTATTCTGCTTCTTCGAATGCCGTATCAAATGGTCTGAAATGAAGCCTGTTTCCAGCCCCCTGCTCTGTCCACAAGGACTTGTCCTTTCGGCCTATATTATTACGAATCACTGCATTTGCCGCATCCAATACATTCTGTGTAGAACGATAATTTTGTTCCAGCTTAATCACCGTTGCATCTGGATACACCTTTTCAAAATCCAGAATGTTTCGAATATTTGCACCACGGAACTTGTAAATAGACTGGTCATCATCACCTACCACACAAAGATTTCGTGTCTTAGAAGCCAGCAAACGTATCAATTCAAACTGTGCGGTATTGGTATCCTGATACTCGTCTACCATGATATACTGGAATCTATTCTGATAGTTCTCCAGCACATCCGGACAGCTTTTAAACAACTCTACCGTTTTAACAATAATATCGTCGAAATCCAACGCATTATTCTTCTTCAATAACGTCTGATATTCTTTGTAAGCATTGGCAATTCTGCGCTTTGTAAAATCTCCCATAACTGACATTTCATAATCTAATGGAGATATCAACTCATCTTTTGCCGAAGAAATGGCACCTAAGATTGTCTTCTCTTTTAACTGCTTCGTATCAATATCAAGCTTTTTACATACTTCCTTCATGACACTCTTCTGATCATCGGTATCATAAATCGTAAAATTCGTATCATAGCCCAAACGGTCTATATGTCTTCTTAATATTCTAACACAGGTTGAATGAAAGGTTGCTACCCAGACACTTTCTCCATAACCAACAATATCATCCACTCGTTCCTTCATCTCACCTGCGGCTTTATTGGTAAAGGTAATTGCCATGATATTCCATGAATTCACACCCAAATTATCAATTAAGTAAGCAATACGTCTTGTCAAAACACTGGTCTTTCCCGATCCTGCTCCTGCAAGAATCAATACCGGTCCCTGAGTCGTAAATACACCCTTCTTCTGTTGTTCATTTAATGAATCATATAAGCTCATGACACTCCACCTTTCTATTGTCGTTTAATCAGTATAACAAAAAAAACAATAAAAGAGAATAGATTTTTTATCCTTTTCGAACAAATGTATCATTTTTTATTATCGATGATCGTTTTTCTGTATCCCATTCACTTCTTTTGTCCTTTTGGCATACCCTACTACAAATGATACAATGAGGTTATGCTATGAACAGAAAGAATACAAAAGCCTTAACACTCCTGCTTTCCCTAACTATACTATTCTCTGTCCTTCTTAGCGGTTGCGGTGAAACAAAAAATGGAGACATGCAAAAAGTGGTACTAAATGAAGTTGCCCATTCCATTTTCTATGCTCCTATGTATGCTGCCATTGAAGAAGGCTATTTCGCAGAACAAGGCATCGACTTAGAGCTTGTAACGGGCTATGGTGCTGATAAGACCATGACTGCATTATTAAGTGGTGAAGCTGATATCGGATTTATGGGTTCCGAAGCTTCAATCTATACTTATTTACAGGGAGCTGAAGATTACGCTGTGAATTTTGCACAGCTTACTCAGCGTGCTGGAAACTTTTTAGTAAGCCGTGAACCGATTGAAGATTTTGATTGGAGCATGCTAAAAGACACCTACGTTCTCGGTGGTAGAAAAGGCGGTATGCCACAAATGGTCTTTGAATACATTCTGAAAAAAAATAACATTAATCCAGACACAGACCTTACTATTGATACCAGTATTGATTTTGGCTCTACGGCTGCTGCCTTTTCCGGTGCAAAAGAGGGAGACGTTGGATACGCAGAGTTTACTGTAGAGTTCGAACCACATGCCACTGCACTTGAACAACAAGGTACCGGTTACATTGTCGCTTCTCTAGGTACTGATTCCGGCTATGTTCCTTATACAGCCTTTTGTGCAAGGAAAAGCTATTTTTCTGAAAATGGCGATACTTTGCTTCTCTTCACGAAGGCTCTACAAAAAGGTATGGACTATGTAAATTCTCATACTCCTGAAGAAATAGCAAATGTTATCAAAGAACAATTCCCTGAAACGAATATAGAGACCATTACTACTATTGTTGCCAGATACCATGAACAAAACACTTGGAATACCGATTTAATTTTCTCTGAAGACAGCTTTATGTTATTACAAAATATACTGATGGAAGCTGGCGAATTAGATGATTATGTGCCATATCAAGACTTGGTAGATACGAAGTTTGCAAGTGAGGTTGCAAAATAAATATCGCACGTTATTGTCGAAAGCAGCTTTCTAAAAGCTGCTTTCAAGTATATCATTCCTCTAATACCAATGCCTTCTTCGGGCAGAAGTAGAACACTTTCTACTTTTGCTCTTCGGTAAATTCTAACAAATAGCATCTCTTTTGTAATTGTAAAAGGCGGTTTATATTCACCCATAAACCACCTCCATATACTTGCGTATTATCTTGCATACTTTCTTCCGCTATCATACATCATAGAAGTGAAAATCCACAAGATATCTGTTTTCAAAGCTTTATTCCACCGCATTCGCCCTATATCTCCTCTAATAATAATCCAAGGTCCTTCCAGTTTGTTCCTGTAGAAAAGAATCCTTTCTAGCTTACAAGAAGCTGTTCCTCAAAAACGGTCATAAGCACATCCCCATGATTATAAAATGCCATCAGTACCGGCATCTTGTAGCCCTTGGTCATATTTGTATTTTCCATTAGATTTCTGAACTCTCTTCCTATCTCCGGACATAACATCAGTTGATTCAATCTCTGCAGCTTTTATATTCAATTTTTCCACAGAATTAAATTCAGCCATTTTTCCTAAAACAACCTTTAATTCGTCTTTCGGCAAATGCAGGATAGAAGAACATGCCCATATTCCAGCATATTTTTCTTTCGCATCTAACTCCTGAAACAGCATTTGCTTAACTGTTATTCCCGTATATTCACTTGCACGCTTACAAAGCTCCTCCGAACCATCTGTAGCCTCTACGAAAAATCCTCTATCAAGAAAATATTTTGTATCTCGACCAGAGCCACATCCAAAGTCAAGTATAAGTGCTCCCGGCTCAAGTTTGTTAATAAACTTGTCCTGCGTAGCCGCAAAGTCCACAGAAATCGTGCCTTGAATAAAGTCATCTGCGTTTTGATTGTAATAATCTAAGGTATTAATCATACGTTCTCCCATTAAAGCTAATTATACTTGTTACTGTTACTCCTTTTTACTCAGTATATATAAGCTTCTCCATATATAGTAAATATCTACATACGATTGCAGAAGCCTCATCCTCATCATCAATAGGAATATCGGCTACTGCAAACTTATTTATATACTCTTTAAAACGCTTGTGCTCATCAAAAGCAATTCTTCCTACTAATTCATCTAAAGAAACATTAAAGATTTCTGCTAATACTATCAACTTGTCTATCGTAGGAACACTATCTCCCTCTTTCCCATTTTGCTATCGCTTGTCTAGACACCTGACACTTTTCTGCCAATTCTTCTTGCGATAATCCTGCTTTTTTCCGTAACATATGTATGATATACTCTAAATCCATCTTCATATCCCTCCAATTCACTTGATATTCTAATCATACCAGAGCATTTTGTTCATCTCTATCAACCAACATTACCAATTATGCAACCATTAGTTACGTTACACAAACAATTCTATCTTTTCCTTCAGTTACATAAACATAATAATTTACTATTCTTCTTCATTCTCCATCTTCTCATTAACCGTTTCTTCCAACCCGATTTGTGAATCCTTAGAAGTTTTCAATCCATCTACTACTCTACAGATAACCTTTGAAGACGTAATAAACATTACTTCCACTACAAATTTCTTCTTTACTTTCTCATATATACGCCCTGCACTCATGGTACCTGTCGCTGTTGTATACGGTGAGTTTGCAATATAACCAACTGTACCTATTTCCTTCATCACTACTTTGATTGCCTCGCTGTCATATGGATTATTCTTATCCTTAATACACTTTATCTTTTTCCCTACGGAAAATGGCCTCAAACCATAATAATGATTCATACCTGTGATCGTAATGTACTTTTCCTTCATAATGTTCAACCATCCTTTCTCACGAAACAAAAAATTGGAACCAAAATAAGTTTTTCCTTATCCTGATTCCAATTGTAAATTTTTATGTGTCCAATAAAAACCACAAACAACTGTTTGTATATTTGTTTTGCTCGAAATATTCACTGATACTTCTCTATAGCCTTCTTCGCCAATTCTTTCATCTGCTCCACTACATTTTCCGGTCCAAGTATTTTTGCCCCATCTCCTAAGGCAAATATCCACCCCAGGAACTGGTCACTTACAGCAACATCTACCTTTATTGTAAAATGATTGTCACCTGCCGGTGCGATGATAATATCTTTTCCAAATCTATCAATGACGACTCCTACCAGACGATTCTCAAATTCCAGCTTAACAGACTGCTCTTCTCCTCCATACATACCAAAGCTTTTCCTTGTATAGGCTGCAATATCAAATAAATCAAATAATTCCTTACCTTCTCTCGCCTCATCCATACAAGTTCTCTTTAGCATCTTATCTACACGATAATGCTTTATTTTCTTTGCTTCTGAATCATAGCCAATCATATAATAATTCTCGTCATCCCATGATAAAGCCCATGGACTAATTTCATAAAATTGTCCCGACTTGCGAAGCTCTGTTTCTTTCTTAATATTCCATTGAAAGTATTGAAAACGAATCTTCTTATTCGATGCAATTGCACTATATATCTCGTCCACATTGTAATATATACTTTCATTCATGGTTTTAATTCTACCGGAAACATATACCTGTCTTTGAAGCTGCTTTGCTTCATAACTACTTGCAAGACTTTCCAATTTCTTTATCAATTGCTTAGACTTTTTTTCCGTAATGAATTTTGACGACTGGATTGCATCTACTAATAATTTTAGCTCTGCTAATTCAAACTGCCTCGATGCAACATGATATGTAAATGTTTTTCCCTGTTGCTCTTGTATCACATCAATATCTAATGTTCTCAATGTCTCAAAGTCATTATAGATACTTTTTCGTTCCACATTATTCAACATGTTTTCTTTTTGGCATTAAAAACAAAAAAATGGCACAAACGTTATTTTTATAGCTACGCTTGCGCCACGCCTTCTATTAGATTTCCGACGACTGATGATTTACTTTAACATCCATCCTATTTATTATCAAAGTGACCGCTGAACCACATCTACCATCTTTATTTGTCAATAACAGCGCTCCATTATGCCTTTCTGCTACCTTTTTTGCAATAAAAAGCCCCAAATCATAATGCTTGCCGGAACGTTCCTTCCGCTCTGTATTAAATTCCTGTATACGTGTGGCTTTAACAGAAAAATGGTGTAATACATATTCAGATACTGAGACTCGCCGCTGCGATTTCTTCGGATGGGCGATATAATCATCGAGCCGTTCAGATTTACAAATGACTATGATGGCTTCTATGCACATGCCCCATCTTGCTCATTTCCTCGAACATGCTTCCCACGGCCAATTCGTTAAGAATAACGCTAGAGAATTAAGAGTTCTTGCGCAGAAGTCTGTCGGTATCAATGACCGTGCTTTATCCGCATATGAATTTATCAAAAGAGTTTTTCATTAAGATGTATTAACGCGCCAAAGTCTTGTAATAATAATTTTTTTTGCATGTAAATTCCTTATTGTTATATATTATTTGAATTTTATAAATCATTTGTGCTACAATATTGCTTTTCTATTAATATCGTTGTATAATTTAAATACAGTTAACTTATATGCTATACAGTTATAAATAACTTAACGCAAAGCAATTTAGTAAATAGTCAAGAAGTATCTTGAAAATGAGATATGGATTACCTACTCTTTTCCAGAGAGTAGAGTTGGCCCTTGTCCAGCAGACGTATAAATTTACGGGAAGTCAACGCGAGTGCTCGTTTATGCTGATGAGTTCTTGTTTTAGCATATTTCTTATCTAAACCTCGCATTATTAGCATTATCTGGCAGAAATCCCCTGCTGGTGGCTAGATACCAGAATGTAGCATTTGTGTGATAAGTCTTAGCATAGTATTAGGGCTGAGGCTTTCGCAGCAATAGCATAAGCTTTGCGGGAGAAGAAAAGTAGTAACCACAGCTACAGTTCTTATGAACCTTATTGTAACATCTGGGATCATGACTATAAAGTAACTTGTTAACCAAAAGACAGAGAATGGATGAACCAGCATTAGTGAAGAAGAATCTTCGGAAAGAATGTTCAGAATAATCCTTCTGTCTAATAAAAAAAGAATAAGTTTGTAAGCTTTTTCTTGCTTACAAACTTATTATCAGAGGAAGAATTGATATGATTAATTTTGTTAATGGAATCGTTGAATTAAAATCATTGGAAATTAAAGATATTATTGATGTTTCGGTACTACAGCAGTTTCTTGACAATTTTGCTATTGGCATGAATTGTGCTGCAGTTTCCGTGGATAGATTGGGTAGAGAAGTTACGAAACCAAGTTATTATCGTGAATTTTGTTCTAACTATATACATAAATCACATATTGGCGATGAACGTTGTGCAGTATGCCATAACAGAATGGGAGAAGAAGCGATACGTCTAAATCGCCCATACATTGGTAAATGTCATGCGGGACTTATAGATTTTGCTGCGCCAATTATTATAAATGGTGAGCATTTGGGAACCGTACTAGGAGGTCAAATACTTGACAGAAAACCAGATGAAATAGAGATTAGACAAACCGCAAGTGAAATTAGAGTGAATCCAGATGAACTATGGGACAAAGCGAATCTGATTGATATTGTTCCCATGAAAAATATAGAAGCAGCCGCTGAAGTCCTTTATGTTGTCGTTAATTATATGGCGCTACAAGGTTATAATAGAATTGTGATGGAACATATGTCATCTGATCTTGTTAATAATTTTCAGCAGATTGCTACTACAGTCGATACATTAGCAATTACCGCACAAGACATAACACACTCACAACATGAATTAAGCAATAGAATTAACAATATAGGCACTGCAACATCGGAAATATCTGATGTTTTAAAGTCTATTACAGGTATTGCAGATAAAACAAAATTAATTGGTCTAAATGCATCGATTGAGACAGCTCGTCTTGGTAATGCAGGAAGAAGTATTTCAATTGTTGCAAATGAAATACGTACTCTTTCAGAGCATACAAAGCAAACTACTCGGCAAATAGAGCAATTAAATACACATATTACTGAAGATGTTAAGGAAACTATCAAAAACGCAGACAAAACACTTTGCATAACAGAAGAACAATCTTCAGCCATGGAAGAACTTTCAGCAACAACACAAAATATGCTTGAATTAACAGCGCGTTTAAAAGAATTGTTCTCATAACAATAATTCAAACTACACATATGGTTTTATTTTTCACTTTGACAACTGAATAACTGCCAGTTATTCAGTTGTCAAAAGTAACAATTCGTTTTTCTTTGTTACAAGGCAATATTGATCTCCATATCATTCATTCTCTGTTTGGATTTTATTAGTGTTCATCAATCCATTTTACCGATTTTTCAAATGCCTCCTTTGATGTCCTCTACTCGAATTGCAGCTGCTTCATCAAAATTTTTTAATGCATTCTCATATAAATAGCACATATTAATTTGCTGTTCTTTTATCAAATTCAAAAATAATCTGAAATACTTTGTTTTCACTTTTATACATGGAATATCTTTTCCTTTCCATGTAAATTCAGAGTATTCCGTAAACGATTTAGCAAACATACTTCCGTTCCCATTTATACCATTTTCAGCAAACATCCTACCTATTTCCATAGGAATTTTTTCATTCCCCTCACTTCCCCCCAACACAATAACTACTTTTTCATTATCTTTTTCGTTGTAAGCTTTATGGAATATGCCATAAAATCCATGTTTTGATACCTCTAATTTCTTCATATTCTCCTTGTATGATGTTTTCAGAAGCAAAAACAACATCCCCCTTTCATTTTATGTTTCGTGGTGTAATACATATGTAGTAATCCCTTATCTTCATAAATAGTCCTCCAACTTTATAACCTTTGCAAACATATTATTCAATGATGCCATATACACCGCATGTACAGTTTCTGCATCTATCTTTTCCTCACCGAACTTTAACGCTTTTGTGGTACAAGCATCCTCAATCACTATCACTTCATAACCGTAATCCTGACAAGCTCTAACAGTTGTATCAACACACATATGTGACATCATACCTGCAACAACTAAATTTTTTATACCTTTCTCCTGCAAGTATTCATGTAAATCTGTTCTAAGAAAAGAACTTGGATATTCCTTATGTATAACTTTTTCACCCTCCAACGGTTTCACCATTCTATAAAATTCAGATAATTTTGCGAAATTATCCGGCTTTCTCTGAATACATTTCATCCCTACATAGGCACCATAAGAATGACCCACTATATATATTTTATCCACTTGAAATTCATTTTTAAATACTCTGTCAGTTCTATCTTCGCCTCTAATAATTCCTCTGATTAACTATGATAATGAACCTTCCGTGTCTAATGGTATCTCGTACCAACTTCCTTCGTTCCATCTGCTCATACACTGAGTGCCAGCTACCGCTCTTGTTTGTTTTTGGATTTTACTAACTTTCTTCTTACTTCAAGGAAACTGTTTTCAGTGGACGTTCTCCCTTGTTTCATCTATTGGTCTTGTTGGAATGGTATGCATTTCACACGCCATCTTGGTTTTCGGGTTTCCTTTCCCTGTTCTTCCTGGAAAACCTTC
Organism: Lachnospiraceae bacterium; assembly: GCA_036310845.1. Lineage (GTDB taxonomy): Bacteria > Bacillota > Clostridia > Lachnospirales > Lachnospiraceae > COE1. The sequence goes on from JAXJRB010000095.1 coordinate 18,508, forward strand.
CAAGCTCTAATATCTTCATCAGCCAATTATGGTCTACGTTATCAAAGAAGCCTCTGATATTGGCTTCCACCACATAATTCGTTTTACGATACTGTATCACTTCTATGATTTGCCTCTTTGGGTATATAGACTCTTCTTGTAGGATTAGGGCAGTAACTGCCACTTTTCACAAGATTCTCAAAGTTTTCCTCTAGATTCTGCCCGTATTCCTATTTTGTCACTTTATCAATTCCGCTTCACTTGCTTTGTCACCTTTGGTATAACCTTCGCAACGAACTTTTTCCGTTCAGTTCCCTATGACATTGTTTCCTCAAAGCTATTATTCATGCTCGATTGAACGCTTAAAAAGTAACCACGTTGAAGTAAAATAACATATTAACAACACCAACAGTATTGCACCCCCGCTCCCTAGTTGCATAAATAATGTCACATTGCCTATATATGCCCGAATTTGCATTTCATATGCCAATATGACATAGCCTACTATAAGACTTGTTGCAAAAAATGCCACTACAAGCGGGATTCCAAACCAGAAAGCAATCTGCTTTCTTACCAAACTGTTGACTCGGGATCCTTCCACACCAAGCTTTCTTAATACACCGAAACGATATCCGAACTGATGCGCTTCTGATAATTGTTGCAGAGCAAGAATCGTAAAACAACTTATCATTAGAATAATTGCTCCATATATCATACTTACTTTTGTCACAAAATATCCTGACATAGATTGACTAATTTGTTCACTTCTTGTTCGTAGGCAATAACTTACGCCACCTTCCGACACATCATACCTCTCTTCAAAGGAATCTTGGAGATTAATTGCTACTTCATAGGGAATGGGATCTTTCGTATTCAAAAAACGACATTTTCCTGCCTCTAACAATTGTTCACACGCTTCATCAGGCAATACATATATCATAAATACATAATTATTATAAATCTGTTCACCGATATCTGCATAAACTACCCCATTTTCAGCCAGCTTAAACATCCCTGCATCCGTAGAAATCTCTTTGTTTTCAGCTAAAACACTCTGTACGGTTTCCGGTGTTTCGGTAACATTCCATTGTGTCAAAAATTCTCCCTCTCCTAATGTAATTTCCTCCATGCCACGCATAGAACAGAGCCTATTATAATCAGAAATAGAAATGGCAGTGCTTGGTAAAGCATAATTTTTCTGATTGTAGAATTCATCACGATTTAGAAAATATACAGAAACCAGACAATCTTTCTCGATCCCTACCTGATGTTCCTGCAAATAGTCAATTACCCATGCATAGTCTTCTCTTGGCACTTCTTCTATTTTCTGCACATTATTGTAGTATGAACTAATCTGTATATCGAATACTGCACGCATATTCAGATACCCCTTTATAATCCCTGTCATAATAGGTTCAACCATAAACAGACTCACTGAGAAGGTAAGTGTCAAGCTTATGATAATCATACTTTTCATTGCTGTTTGCAGACGTGAAAGAATCTGCCCGTAAAAAAATAAGTTATCTCCTATGTATTTATTTGCTCCTTTTTCTTTTCTGCTACTAATCAGGCATACTACTAAATATACAGTTGCAAAAATCCAAAAGGCAACTTCTCCTACCATATATAACATATACTGCGTTACTTCATTAGCTCCCATTGGCAAAATATATTCTATCTTATACCGCGGAATCAATACCAAAAATCCCATAAGAGGGATTACTGTAACCCAAAGAATCTTTACCAGATTCTGCAATTTCATCCGTTTATTACGCACGATACCATAGATAACTACAATCATTATTGCGATAACTGGTGCCAGCATATTTCCAATTACCATAATCTTTACCTGAAATGGCTGTCCTTCATCATATAACCTTGATAACTTACCCCATACCGTACCAATAATGCGCACTAATAGAAATAGATACAATATAACCGTACATACCATCCACTTATTTTTACGGATGTCTGTTTCATTTAAGACACATTATCGGACCTTCTACTACTGGATTATGAATTTCTTTCATCTCCCCACCACATTCATTACATATATGATGATATTTCACCCATTCAGAATCGTCTTCTCTTTTATGTCTTCTTATTTCTTCCAAAATCAATTTAGGGCTTTCGAACTTAGTTGCCTTTAGCTTTTTATTACAAGTTCTGTATGCTAACGATAGACATACCTCTATCCGCTTACATTTATCGCAATCAACCACTTTAACAGCACAATAAATCCAAGAATGTCCTCTGCGTCATGCAAAATCCGACAGTATCCTGTCTTATCTCATCTGTAATCATTACATTCCTAAAAGTTTTAACAATCCATATCCTAATATAATCAGAACGCCGAACCCTTCACTGAATGCAGAGACTATGCAGGCAATAATAAATACAATCCAAAAACCGCTTCCCGATATATTAGTTCTTGGCGTACTGTTATTCCTTGTACAATCCTTATAACTCTGATACTCAATATAATTATCTGCCATATCATTTTTATTTCCGTTACCATTCCAATCGTACATTGCCATAATCATACCTCACTTTCTCTAGTTGCTTGTTCCTTCATAATGTTCATCCACCCTTTTTCACGAAACAAAAAATTGAAACCGAAATAAGTTTTTCTTTATCTTGATTCCAATTGTAAATTTTTAAGTGTCCAATAAAAACCACAAACAACCGTTCTTGTTTATCTACCAATATCTCTCATATGCTTTTTTTACTACTTCTTTCATCCGTTCTACTACATCATTCGGTCCCAAAACCTTTGCGCCATCCCCCAAAGCTAATATCCACCCAAAGAACTGATCACTAACCACTATATCTAATCTCACAGTAAAATGTGCTTCATCGGAAGGTACTATTATGATATCTTTCCCAAATCTGTCTATCACTACACCGGCAAGACTATTGTCAAATTCCAGCTTTACAGATTGTTCTTCTCCTCCAAACATTCCAAAAATTTTCCTTGTATAAGCAGCTATATCATATTTTTCAAACTGTTCTTTCCCTTCTCTTGGCTCCTCCATACATACACTCTTAAGCATTTTATCAACACGATAATGCTTCATTTTTTTCTCCTTCGAATCGAAACCTACCATATAATAATTATCATTATCACATAACAACGCCCAAGGACTTATTTCATAAAGCTGACCATCCTTACGCAATTCTTCTTCCTTTTTAATATTCCATTGAAAGTATTGAAATCGAATTTTTCGATTCATTTCTATTGCCATATGTATTTCATCTACATTATAGTAAATGCTTTCATTCATCGCCTTTATTCTTCCCGAAACATACACCTGCCTCTGAAGCTGCTTTGCCTCATAATTACTTGCAAAGCTTTCTAATTTCTGAATTAACTGTTTTGATTTTTTCTCCGTAATAAATTTGGAAGATTGGATTACATCTACTAAAAGCTTTAATTCTGCTATTTCAAATTGTCTTCCTACTACCTTATAGCTAAAATCTCTACCTTGCCGCTCTTGTTTTACATCAATTCCAAAGGTTCTTAGTATATCAAAATCATTCGGGATCGTTTTTCTGTCTGCTGAAACACCATATGCCTCTAATTCTGACAAAATTTCTTTCATTTTTAATCCATGATGCTCATCCGTCTTCTCGAGCATAATTTTTGCCAGATATATTAGTTTCAGTCTCTGATTAGCTCCTTTCGACATAATCGTTCCTTCCTTTCTCCTGTGTATTAATTACACCCCATCATGTTTTGGTACTCCTTTAAATATTTGAATGGGAAAGGCAATACTGTATAACGTTCTTCGCGAACAAACTCCACCGCCATTAATTTCATTAATGTTTCAAACTCAATTTCATTTTTCATAGATCTAATTGTTCGAACAATACAAGCATTCTGCAAACTAGTTTTTAATCCTTCACGCTTATCTCCTACAAAATAATTTACAATTTCATCATTTGCACCTGGAAAGCTTTCTCCCATACTATATTTTATATTCAAGACATTCTCCAATTTGTAATCTCCTTCAAAGTCTTTGTTTTTCACTTCTGCTGAAATCCATAAGCCAAAATTTTGATGCATAAACCTATTAAATCGTTTTCCTGCACCTCCCTTCATATTAATTGCTGTGCGAATCTTCTTTTTATTTGTTACAGCCGGAAGCTTTTGAAGCAAAAGCATTGTTTCTGATATATATTCCTCTTCTTCAGGAACTTCTTGCTGAAACAGTCCCAGATATTCCAAAATCTCGTCTCTATTTATCTCGTCTCGGTCATCTGTCAACTTAAGCCCTTCTCCCAGTCTTCTTATATCCGGCATTGTAAATTCATTAGTTCGGACAATACAATGAATATTTTCTATATCCGAATATACCAATCCATCAATGGCATTATCCTTTCCCTTTTTCTGATAAAATACTTCATATGCCGCAGCGATCTTACTTTGTTCCTCATCTAGCAAAATCTCAGCATCTGAAAAAGTATATTTTTCAAAGCAGCCATTTGTTTTTATCTTCATTACAAAGAAAGTATGACTCCTCTCTTTTCCCCTTTCTAATTCGTTATTCTTACACGATATAAAAGTCCATGTATCCCCAAATCCATATTGCTGCCAATCTACGCTCGTAATAACATTTGGAATCAAATCTGCTTTTATAACCAATTCATGCATCACTTTTCTAAGAGCCGCTGGCTCTTTGCTATCCTTTTTCTTATCTTTCTTTTTCTCTACTATCTGCTTCTTAAAATCCTCTATAGTAACATGTTGTACTATACACCCTGGAAAATTATCCTGATGCGGATCTTTCGTATCTTCTCTGTTATCATAATACTTTTCATTATGAATGATTCGAAGATTATATTTTTCATTTACAACTTCCCCAACCGTTGCACATATTCCATAATATGTATTTATTGTTTCACTTAATAGATTCATAAATTCTGTTGATTCCTCATCCTTTACTGCATCAACAATTTGGATTCCTTTTTCATGAATTTTATTGATAGCTTCTGTTGTCAACGCTTTCTTCTCATCATCCGTTAACTCCAATTCATTATAGTCATCTCTCTCTATTAAGTTAACTTTAATATACTGTCCCAGTTTTTCTTCCACCTCCTGCAAAAAGGCATCTAAAATTCCTAAACGGCATCTGCTCCATAAATCATAATCATAGAAATCTAAAAATTTCACTACATTATGATTATCCTTATAGGCTCTTATTTCATACAAATCTGTAACATTTTGATCTGACTTAAGCTTCCTTCTAAATATCCCTGTCCTTTTATCAAATATATATTTTGGTCCCTTATATACATTCTCTGTTCTTCGGAATGTCTTAACATGTAATGATAAATGCATCCCTGATTCCAGTTTAATCTCAAGCCCCCAGATACAACTTTTCCTACTTGGATGTTGCTTATCCTTCTTAGTCCATTCTGGTTTAAAATAATATAACTTTCCTGTTAAATTATTGTATTGGAAGGCTGCATTCTTAGGTGCTTTCATTGAATTAAATAATAATTGACCCAACAAAAGCTTTCCACCATGTCCGAAAAATACAGCATTACACTCTTCTTCATTTAATAAATCGATCTTTCTTACACGGCAATCATCCGTTTCCTCTACCAAATCCAAAAATCTTTGCTGTTCTTGTTCTTCTTTTTCAAATAAAACAAAACACTTAGCACCAGAAGAATATACCACCGACAATGCATGATATTCATTTGTTGGTAAATCGGGAATCAAACTCTTGTTGAAATTAATGTTTTTTGGCACTTTACCTCCGAAATCTTCCTCAATTTCTGACTTTGTATACCCTTGCTTTTCAATCAAAAATACATCAAAATCCCTATCTAATGCCTGCATATTATATTTAATATCAACTTTATTTGTAATCATAAACTATTCCTCCTCCATCAATAATCTTAATGCCTCTGTATTCAAAGCACCATCTGGTAATATCAAGCCGGGAATTTCCACAATTCTATCATCCACACTTTTTCTTCCTTCCAATACACTCTGCCCCACAAGAAGATTGATAATATATACCTTTTTCGCACCAATTGCATCCATCTTTCTTATAATTTCCTGCTGAATCTTCTGTCTATCAGTCATGTATGTAAATTTCCAATGCTTGAAATCTATGTATACATCCTGTTTTAATATATAGTCAAAAAATTCAAATCGTTCAGGATCTGTAATAGGTTGCAATGTTAACCCCATCGTCTTTTGCAGAATAAATCTCCCTGCTGCTTCACCTATGGCGCCCTTATAGATATTGTGAAAAAGCCCTGGACTCATCATATGCATATTTTTTTCAAAGCAGGTTGCATATCCATTTCGTTCAAAAAATTCTTTCATACCAGCAAATTTTAGGATTTCTTCCAATCTTGCTTCCGTTTCACTTACTTCACTTATAATAAATGTATCTTTTTCTCCTTCTATTTTACATCTACCACTTTTTTCAAATGCCACTTTATCCATTCGAAAATCAATAACTACATTTTGAAAATCTGAGTATTGTGAATATAAATATTCATTCTGTGGCACACCACTTGTCACGTAAAGATTTCTGATAATTTCATTCTCATTATAAATCTCTACATTAGCAGTAGGATACATCAAGACCATTCTTCGCAGTTCTTCCCATAAAGCTATACTTCTCTCATCCCATCCACGTGCTAGAATTCTCTTAATCAGTTGAACTCCCTGTGTTGCAGTCCATTCTGCTTTATTTAAAGCTACTGTTTCTTGTTTTGTATAATCTCGAGGTAATTTCTTTGCCATATCTACCACTGCCTGTAATTCAGGCGGAATTAATCGTTTTTCCATTTCATTTGGATTAATTTTTCCAAGCAATTCCTTGTCTGCATAAATAGAAATTAATGAATTTTTCATATATGTACGGCAAATACGCCCAACTGCCTGTATTACTATCTGTGTCGCTTGCATATCAATACTTTCACATCTGCTTGTCAGATTAGGCTTATAACTGTGTTCACCTGTCAACCTTGCAAAACCAAGCTTCACTACATCCTCTCTTTCCTCAAATTTCAATTCATAATTCTGGTAAAGCTCTTCCGCATGGAAAAAAAGTTCCAACATTCTATGTTCATCAAAATCTGTATCAGGTGAAGTATTCACTGCTAAATTGGTAATCTCCCCCAAGTATATCCCATCAATATCTTTCATAAAATGACGCATATCACCATCATTTTGATATGGACAAAGCTCAATTACTTTTCTTCCATTCGGAATCGGATACTGCAAATTTTGTCCTGCTCCCAACGTTTGGTAACTGGATAAAATCAATATTTTCTCTCCTGTTTGCAACCTTTCTATCAATTGCTTCTTCTGCTCATCAAAGCGATTGCTATCCATCACAACAACTGAATTATCCGAAATCCTTGCTTCTATTCCTAAATCTTGAATCACAAGCGATGCCAATTGTCGAATTAATTGTATATCAAATGGGGGATACTCTTTTTTAGCCAGTATCATATTTAAGCACAACATTGATTGCAGCTCTTCGTTCTTATAAAATTCAGCCATAACCGCCAAAAGCTTTGCATACCTAGATATTTCGTGTTCCTTACATGTTACATTTTGTATCAGCGTTGTCGCTACAAATGCAGTTTCTTTATCAGAAAAAATAGTCCGGCACCTTTCTTCTAAATCTATCGTTCTCTGCAAAGGCTCTATCATTTTTGTCTCTATCTTTACCAATCCCGTTTCATAAGGTTTCCATATTTCTGATAATTCTTTTCTAAAACGTCTTTTATCTGTTTCAGAAATCTCATAAAAATGTCCATTTAATTTATCTTTTAAATATCCAATATCATAATTTCCCACTACTGTAGGTATTGTTGCTGTAGCGGAAATCCCGATTACAGAACATCTTTGTGACAAATAAAGCATAATCTTTTCAGCGGTATCGTAAGCATTAACATATTGGAACTCTGTATATTCATTGTGTCTATCATGATCATTAAACATAAAATACTGAAATCCTTTTACATAAAAACTCATATCAGGAATCAAATTTTCACCATCTGCCACAAAACTGCGATGACTACACATACTATCTGCTAAAAGTTCTTTTTGCTCCTTTGCTAATCCAAAATAATTCAATATGGTGTCTCTAGCATTTTCTAATGTCATAGCATCCATCCTTGGATTACGTCTTGCATTCTCCTGATTCATATATTCTTTAGCCCAGTTCATTACTAACACATTGAATATTCGAAAGAAATGATTTAGTTGACGCAATAAATCAAAGATATTAATATCGGTATCTGATTTATTTTTATAGAATTCTTTTTTCTTTTCAAAATGAATTTTTACTCTTTTTTCATGTTCCTCATACTTAGTACGCACATATTGTGCCTCTCCTCGTAGCAAAGTTTGAAACATACCATCATGAAAAATAAAATTCTGCTTTCTATCCACATCTTCCTCTTCTGTCTTATAAGCATATTCCAACATATAATCTGCATAAATCTCATTTGCTTTTTCTATAATACGTGCAAAGGAGTATTCACTTTCTAATGACACACATGCGTTTACAGCTACTTCTAAATCATGGGACATTGCATGCAGATTTAAGCAATTATGAATCTGATTAAACAACTGGATATAATTAACCTTTGTCTTTAATGCCTGTTTTATAATAGCTTTCTGAATCGTTTCCTTTGAAGAATCAAATTCATCAATAAAAATAATTGCTCCCTGAGAAATATCATTTGTAAGAAACTCATAGGCATCTTCTACTAGAGTGTCATTTCTACTCAGAAATTTATCCACACTCATCAATAATATCTTTGCACAATTCGTATAAACTGCTGGATACAATTCTCCTATCCACTGATATCTAAAATCGTGGTAAATAGCCGCAAAACGCGCTTTCTTATTCGAAAAATTTCGCTTTAACATATTGCGAATTTCCCTTCGGAAAGCTTTCTCTGCCGGCTCGACTTTATCTGTTTTATAGATATCTATCAGTTCTTTCTCTGCTCCCTTTTTAATCTGTTCATAGCGTCTCAATACTTTCTGCAATTTGCAATATGCTTCTGTCTGAAAGTCTTCTGGAACTTCTACCTTGTTTAAACCACTTTGGACACCTTCCAATGTAGGCGGTAAAAACAAAACATCCCTTTGAAATCGTTCATCATCAGCATACATTTTTTTCAAATCTCCCATTGGAAGATTCTTTTTCATTGGTGTTAGAAATATTATTTTTCTATTACTATTTTCTTCGTGTGAATACTCTGCTATTGCCTCAGATGCACTATATGTTTTCCCGAATCCTGTTGGCGATTCAAATGCTAAAAGTCCATAATCATTATTTCTCATAAAATCTAGGATTATATTTTTCATTTCATTCACTTTCCCTTCTAATAAAAAGAACCAAGGTAAAAAACATTACCCTGATTCTAATTATAAATCGCAATGTGTCTTATAAAAACCACAAACAACAGTTCATATTTTTCTTAAAACATATCCCCCTATTTTCTCCATCTCTCCAACACATCCGTGATTGTTACAGGTTCGTCATAATCTATTTTTTTCCACTCTTCATTCCATGCATCACAGACATTTACATTTTTAGACTGTGGCTCAGTGGCCTACATTATATGCTTCTACGTTCATCTTACATCGTTACTCCTTCCTAACACTTACAGAAAATCTCCGTCGTTCTATAACTAAACAACGGAGATTAAATTATTCTATTCATATACTATAGAAT
>JAXJRB010000096.1:0-8113 GCA_036310845.1 Lachnospiraceae bacterium
CCTCTAGAGAGAGGGATTTAGGGAGATGATGTGGACTTGTCCACTTTGTTCCTTTATAGGAAAGTGCTGTAGTGTAGTGGCAGTTAGACAAGAATTTCGTAAGAAATTCTTGCTAAAGTGCGTGCGCTGGCACGCACTATTTGTTCGTTTCGGATATCCTATTTTGATGCGCTGCGAAAGATAATATAAGGAAATAATAAAACGAAGTAGATAAAATAAAAATGAATTGACAAATTGTAAGAGAAGAGATATTATAATAGTACTTTAATGCTTTAAAGTGTAACGGTTTAAAGTGACAAAAACAAAAGCTACATTTTGCATTCGTAGCAAAAAGCGTAGAAAAGAGGATTATTATGGGAAAAAATAAAGGTAATTTGATTGGATTCAGACCAGATATTAAAGTGGTTGACTGTACACTTCGTGATGGTGGTTTAGTAAATAATTTTAGTTTTTCAGATGATTTTGTTAAGGAATTATACCGTACTAATATTAAGGCCGGTGTTGATTATATGGAGTTTGGTTATAAGGCGTCCAAGGATATCTTTAAAAAGGAAGACTATGGAAAGTGGAAATTCTGTGATGAGGAAGATATTCGTGCAGTTGTCGGTAATAATGATTTTGATATGAAGATTGCCGTTATGACAGATGTTGGAAGAACAGATTACAAGAATGATATTCTGAAGAAGGAAGATAGTGTTATTGATCTTGTACGTACTGCTACTTATATTCATCAGATTCCGGCTGCGATTGAAATGATTCAGGATGCACATGAAAAGGGATATGAGACTACCGCTAATATTATGGCTATTTCCAAAGTACGTGAGGATGAACTTTGCAAGGGCCTTGAGTTATTAGCAGAATCGGATGTTGATGTTATTTATCTGGTGGATAGCTTTGGGGCATTTTATCCGGAGCAGATTCGTGGGTTGACAGATATGTATATGAATATAGCCGAGAAACACGGAAAGAAAATAGGTATTCATGCACACAATAATCAGCAGCTTGCCTTTGCTAATACCATAGAAGCACTGACAAATGGTGCAAGTCTTTTGGATGCAACAGTAAGTGGTATGGGCCGTGGTGCAGGAAACTGTTATATGGAATCGTTGCTTGCGTTTTTAAGAAATCCAAGATACAATCTTGTTCCGGTTATGGATTTCGTACAGAAATATATTAAAGAGGAAAAAGAAAAGGGGAGTGTATGGGGCTATGACATACCTTACCTTTTGACAGGGGTTATGAATTCGCATCCATCATCTGCGATTAAGTTTATGGATGAAAAGAGAGAAGATTACTCTAGATTTTATCAGGAGTTATTAGATAATATGGAATAAAAGCAAATTGTAGAGCAAGCAGACTAAAACGGTCTGCTTGCTTGTTCATTAGGATTAAGGTGTCAAAAGGTGGTATATAAATTATCCTAAGGCAAAATGCACAAAATGGTGTGTGCATAACCCAATGGCAATAAACTGAAAATACACACATATCCACAAAATTATCCACATTATCCACATTATAATTGTGAAAAAAGGAACAACACAAAAACAAATTAAGCCATTAACTGATAACTGGGTAGGATATTTGTAAAAAACAGTTTAATAAAAAAGAGAAGTGTGAAAAAGAAAACATGATTGATTGTACTTAAAAAAGAACGGATTATACTATTGTTTTACTCGCATAAAAGAGATATCATAGTATTGGTCAAAAGATAATTATTTAACAGCACTAGAGTGGAGGGAGCTTTATGGCAATTTTAGTGACAGGTGGTGCCGGATTTATCGGAAGCCACACAGTAGTTGAATTACAGAACGCAGGATATGATGTTGTAGTTCTTGATAATTTATCCAATTCAAGTGAAAAATCTTTAGAGAGAGTAGAAAAAATTACAGGAAAGCCGGTAAAGTTTTATAAGGCAGATATTCTTGATCGTGAAGCCTTAGAGGAGGTTTTTGCCAAGGAAAAGATTGATTCTTGTATTCACTTTGCTGGATTAAAGGCAGTAGGTGAATCGGTTGAAAAGCCTTGGGAATATTATACAAACAATATTTCAGGTACATTGATTTTAGTAGATGTTATGAGAAAGCATAACTGTAAGAACATTATATTTTCTTCATCAGCTACAGTATATGGAGATCCTGCATTTATTCCGATTACAGAAGAGTGTCCCAAGGGACAGTGTACCAATCCTTATGGTTGGACGAAGTCTATGCTTGAGCAGATTTTATCTGATATGCAGAAGGCAGATCCAGAGTGGAATGTTATTCTTCTTCGTTACTTTAATCCAATTGGTGCTCATAAGAGTGGAACAATGGGAGAGAATCCAAATGGTATTCCAAACAATTTGATGCCATATATCACACAGGTTGCCGTTGGTAAGTTAAAAGAGCTTGGCGTATTTGGTGATGATTATAATACTCCGGATGGAACAGGTGTAAGAGACTATATCCATGTTGTTGACCTTGCAGTTGGTCATGTTAAGGCGTTAAAGAAAATTGAGGAAAAGGCAGGTCTTTGTGTATATAACCTTGGAACAGGACAGGGCTATAGTGTACTTGATATTGTTAAGAATTTTGAATCTGCAACAGGTGTAAAGATTCCATATGTTATCAAGGATAGACGTGCTGGCGATATTGCAACCTGTTACTCTGATGCAACAAAGGCGAAAGAAGAACTTGGCTGGGAAGCACAGTATGGTATTAAGGATATGTGTGAAGATAGCTGGAGATGGCAGTCTAACAATCCAAATGGCTACGAAAATTAATGATAAAACGTAACTATGAAGAGACGGAATAGTTATGATAAAACATAATAACGTATTTTTTTAGCGAATATGGTAATATAATGTGAACCGCATGAAAAATGTACAAAAACATTTTTTTTCATGCGGTTTTTTTGTGAAAAATTAGTTCGTGACTTTTTTAACAAAAGTGCTATACTCAAATTTGCAATAACAGTGCAAAAATATAAGAATTTTGCACTTTGCAACGAATAAAAAATATATTTCTTATGAAGGAAAGGAAGTAATGTAACATGTTAGCACAAGGAATAGCAGTCATTATCTTTTTAGTGATGTTCGCATTCGTTATTACAGACAAAATTGAAAGGCATTATGCCACATTAGGCTGTGCGCTTGCAACTTTAATTGGTGTGTTTGGTATCGGAATGCGTGATTTAGGAGCTGCATGGGAAACGCTTAATATCGCACCGATTTTTTCCCTTGGTTTTTGGTATGAAGCGGGAACTGCATCAGAGAGTACTAGTGGTATCAATTGGGCAACCATTATTTTTATTGCAGGAATGATGGTTATGGTAGAAGGGATGGCGAAAGCGGGATTTTTCCGTTGGCTTTGTATGACAATTGCGAAGCTTGTTCGATTCAAAACAATACCAATTTTTATGACATTTATGATTATGTCATTTATCTTAGCAATGTTTATTGACAGTATCACTGTTATTTTGTTCTTGGCGGCTGTTACAGTGGAGCTGGCTCAGTTATTAAAGTTTAATCCGGTTCCAATGATTTTGGCAGAGATTTTCTGTGCAAATCTAGGTGGTTCAGCAACCATGTGCGGCGATCCACCTAACATCATTATTGGAACATCACTTGGCTATAGTTTTGCAGATTTTGTTATGAATACAGGTGTAATTGCTGGAATTTCTCTAATAATCGTGTTAATCTATTTTTATATCGTATTTAGAAAAGAATTGGTTGCAGGTGTAGCGGTAGAAGACTTGAATATTACTGAGGAAGCTACGAAAATCGAAAATAAAAAAAGCTTTGCAGCAAGTTGTATTATTTTTGGTATAGCAATTATTCTTTTGGTGACACATGCGCAGACTGGTTTAACGGTAGCTGCAATAGGACTGTTTGTTTCTATCATTACATTAATAGTAGCTGGAAAGTCTGCTGGCGAGCTTTTGAAAAAAGTAGATTACAAAACATTGTTATTCTTTATTGGTTTATTTGTTGTTGTTGGTGGATTAGAACAGACAGGTGTTTTAGAGGTAATAGCTGCATTTATTGGCAAGATAAGTGGAGGAAACCTGTACTTGATGCTTGCTATTGTAATTTGGATTTCAGCGATTGCAAGTGCATTTATTGATAATATTCCATTTGCAGCAACTATGATACCGGTTATTAAAAGTCTTGCTGTGACTCAGGGCATTGGACTTGATGTATTGTCTTGGGCGCTGGCTATGGGAACGGATATTGGTGGTAGTGCAACACCAATCGGTGCATCGGCAAATGTTGTAGGAACATCTGTAGCTGCAAAGGAAGGATATCCAATTGGCTGGGGAAGATATTGTAAATCTATGATGCCGGCAACTATAATTGTTTTAATAATTTCCATGGTTTGTGTATGGGTAAGATATTTATAAGACAGGACTAAGCATGAAAAATTTATAAATGGAAGAGTTTCATGCAGCAAATTTATACATAATACAAATTTGCATATAGTGAAAGAGGTGTGAATAATAGATATGAAAGAAAAACAGGTTATTATTTCAATTGGACGAGAATTTGGAAGTGCTGGACATGAGATAGCTGAGGCTTTGGCTGAAAAATATCAGTTGAAGCTGTATGATTATCATTTACTTCGTGAGATTGCGGAAGAAAAGAATGTACATGTCGCAGAATTAGAGCCATATGATGAGATTCCGAAAAAAGGATTTGGTTATAGAACGGTAAAAGGATATAGTAACTCGCCACAGGAAAATATCGCATATATGCAGTTTAATCATTTAAAGAAGAGAGCGGCAGAGGGTGAATCCTTTGTTGTAGTAGGTCGTTGTGCGGAAGAAGCCTTAAAGGGCTATGAAGGTCTTATTACTATTTTTATTCTTGGTAATATGGATAAAAAAATTGAACGTATCATGCGACTACATAACGTTAATGAGAAAAAGGCAAAGGAAATGATTATAGAGCAGGATAAGAAGCGTAAAGCATATCATAATTATTTCTGTGAAGGAAAATGGGGCGATTCAAGAAACTATGATTTTTCCATTAATAGTAGCAAGCTTGGAGTAGAGGCAACCATCGAGATTTTGGAAGACTACATTAATAGAAGAATAGAGATGTTGTAAGGATGAAAAGGGCTGGATAACAGCCCTTTTTGTGTATTAGAAAATTGCTGTTAAGTAGTGGTTAAACAGAAATACTTTTCGTATGATTTTATATAGAATACGGTGAATAATTACGTTTGATATTTTACAGCACGCGCTTATTTTGTTGTCGTTTGTTCTTGTTGGATTGTTCTGCTTTCAGGTTACTATAATTGAGCGAATAGTGACGAGAATTTCGTGTTCCGCTATCATAAAATTTGTGCTAAACTGTGAATAATATAAAAGATAAGTTAAGGGGATTTAGATAAAGAAGAGGAGGGAATAAATATGGCATTTGTAATATGGTTACTTGTGAGTATAGCGTTTGTTATTTTAGGAATTTATGCATATGTATCGAAAAAAGAAGTAGCTTTTGGATTTTGGGCGAACGCAGATACTTTTTCTGTGAATGATATAAGAGCATATAATTGTGCAGTAGGAAAGCTGTGGATAGTATTTGGAATTGTTTTTGCATTTTTAGGTCTACCATTGCTAAAGGGACAGAATAATCCTTTTATAATTCTTTCTGTTTTGGGAATTATGTTAGAGGCAATTGTTACTATGGTTATTTATACAACGGTGATTGAAAAGAAATATCGGAAGAAATAAATTTATTAGAAGAGAAACAGAGGGGCAAATAAAATGTTATAAAGTAAGGTTCGAAGATTTTACAAGAGTGCATGTTTAAGAGGATAGAACTATCTACAATAGATAGTTTATGGAGGGTGACCACATGTTTAGAGAATGGAAAAAGCTTGTAGATAAGCGGTTAAAAGTAATAGATTTTTTGATTACAGTAATTGTAATAGGGATAAGCGTTTTTTTGTTTTTCTACTGGAAGCATATTCCGGAAAGGGTGCCGCTTCATTGGAATTCTGCGGGAATAATAGATGATTATTCCGATGCAGGTAGTTATACCATGTTGGTAATTATGATGTACTTTTTCTTTGTAGGGCATATGATAACAAAGTTGATTCCAATCTTTGATTTGAAAGAGAATTTGTTTGGTAAGGAATTGGTACATAAGGTTTCCAAAGAAACGGAAATAGAGGCAATCAATGTGTTACTTGGTATGTTGTGGACATGTGATTTGCTGGTTCAGATGATATTTGCATATATTATTTTGTGTGGTGTATTTTTAAAAAATTTAGGAATATGGTTTATGCCTCTTATAATGATATTGCTTATTGCTGACTTTGTATGGTTTTTCATTCGTATGAGGAAGATAAAAAATAGTGTGTAGGATATGGTGTGGAGATGAATCTAGTGATTAAGAGCTTTGAAGAGCTTACAAAAAAAGAGTTATATGAGATTTTAAGAGTACGTTCAGAAGTATTTGTTGTAGAACAGGAATGCGTTTATCAGGATTTGGATGGCTTGGATTATGACAGCAAACATGTCTTTTTTGAACAGGACGGTAAGGTACAAGCATGTCTTAGAGTATTTATGAGAGAGGAAAAGGAGAAAGTAGTACAGATAGGGCGAGTACTTACCTATAAGCGTGGAGTAGGGCTTGGGCTGGAACTTCTTCTAAAAGGAATCGAAGTGGCAAAGACTTATTTTCAAGCTAAGAAGTTATACCTTGAGGCGCAGGTATATGCAATTGGTTTTTATGAAAAGGGTGGATTTAAGGTTGTTTCTGATGAGTTCCTAGAAGATGGTATACCGCATGTATGTATGGAATTAGAGTGTTAAGCTGTGAGCAGTACTTCAAATGGTGGAGTTTCCTGCTTTTATTGATTCTGCGTAATGTAAAAGAAAAAGGTATCTCTTACGACTGGGATTTGTGAAGAGATTGTTTGAATTATGTCATTTTTATCAAGGAATAAACGAGGCATTTTTACTAACAGAAGAATATGATGATAAAAGAGAGGTACAGAAATGAATGGGAAATTAAGAAATATGACAGCAATATACCTTTTGAAAGGAGATAAAGTACTCTTATTGTATAGACAAGGCGGGAAAGTCGTAAATAATGTATGGACAGGCTCTGCTGGTGGACATTTTGAAAAAGATGAACTCAATGATGCGAAGTCTTGTGTAATAAGAGAAATGAAAGAAGAATTGGGATTACAACCAGAAGATGTGGAAGGTTTAGCGTTTCGATATGTTACATTAAGAAGTACGCAGGGAGAAATTAGACAAAATTATTATTTCTTTGCAGAACTAAAAGAATCTGTGAATGAAAATCTAGTTTCGAATGAAGGTGTGTGTAGGTGGTTTTCTATAAATGAAATAGATTCGTTGGAAATGCCATTTACAGCAAAATATGTAATGGAACATTTTTGCAAGGAAGGTCGTTTTACAGATAAGACTTATGTAGGAGTGACTACTTCAGAAGGTGTCAATTTTGATGTATTACAGGAAACTTAGCAAAAGTAGAGAGGGTTAGTAATAAATGTCACTAATATATAAAAAAGCAACTTTACAAGATATAGATATCTTAACAGAAACCCGAATTATGGTATTGCGTGCAGCAAATCAATTAGCAGAAGATGTAGATATGTCAGTAGTTAAAAAACAATCCTATGAATACTACAAAAGAGCATTAAGTTCGGATACTCATATAGCATATCTAGTGCTGGATGGAAACGAATTTGTTGGAGCAGGTGGTGTCAGCTTTTTTGAGGTTATGCCTACCTATCATAATCCTACGGGAAAAAAGGCATATATCATGAATATGTACACAAAAACGGAATACCGCAGACAGGGAATTGCACTTAAAACCTTAGATTTACTTGTAAAAGAAGCCAAGGCAAGAGGTATTATGGCAATTTCTCTTGAAGCAACCAAGATGGGACGGACATTGTATGAGAAATATGGCTTTATAGATATGAATGACGAAATGGAATTGAAAAAATAAAATTCAAGTTTAGTGGAGTAACATGTGCCGGCTGGGGCGGCACTTAACATATACTACGCTGTGAAATGAAGTTATATTTTGTTTTGGACATATACAAGGAAAAGTATTATAAAATGTCCAATAATCTGCTCTTTTTAATGTAAAAAA
>JAXJRB010000097.1:0-23938 GCA_036310845.1 Lachnospiraceae bacterium
GCTTGATATCAAGAACCTTTGCAACCGTTGGATTTGCAGCATTCAAGCCAATGATTAAATACATGGGTAGCGTAACGTTAGCATTAATTATTCAGTGCTTTATTATATATCAGATTCTGTTATTTATTTTCACAAGACTCAATCCAGTGAAGTTTGTAAGGAAGTTTGCGCCTGTTATGGGATTTGCTTTTTCAACAGCAACTTCAAATGCAACGATTCCGATGTCGATAGATACTTTAAATAAAAAGATGGGAGTATCGAAGCAGATTTCATCCTTTACGATTCCACTTGGTGCAACCATTAACATGGATGGTACTTCTATTATGCAGGGTGTAGCGGTAGTGTTTATTGCCCAGGCATTTGGTATTGAGTTGACGATGGGGAATCTGGCAACAGTAGTTCTGACAGCAACGATAGCGTCTATCGGAACAGCGGGTGTGCCGAGTGTAGGTCTTGTAACCCTTGCTATGGTATTGACCTCGGTAGGACTTCCAACAGAAGGTATTGCACTTATCATGGGTATTGACAGAATCCTTGATATGCTTCGTACGGCAGTAAATATTACAGGCGATGCAGTATGTACTACGATTGTATGTCATCAGGAAGGAGCACTGAATCGAGAGGTATTTAATAAGGATTAGGTTGAATTGCGCATGAAAATGGCAAGGTCTTCCTAAGTGATGATTAAAGCTTGATACAGGCAAATAGTAACGATATAAAATGATGAAGAAGAATCCTTGTAAGTCAGCGGGATGAGCTGGTTTATGGGGATTTTTTGTTTGGAAGAAAATTCTTATGTGCAATGTATTAGACATAACATTTGTTATAATAAATGTCGAGGAGAATGATAATGCGGGAAAAAGGATTAATTGATATCTATATTTTGGAAATATTAGAAAGACATGCTAGTTCAAAAAAGAAGCTTTCTCAAGAGGAGATAATTCGATACTTGGACAAAGAGTATAATGTATCAGTTACAAGAGGAACTCTTTCAGGATATTTAAGAGAATTAAGAGAAGAGGGATATATAGCTGGGCATAGAGGGATATATAAAGTGAATCTTTTTGAGGATAATGAGCTACGGTTATTAATAGACGGTGTGTTGTTTGGACAACATATTCCTAAAATGCATGCGGATAAACTGATTGAGAAGTTAAAGAATTTAGCATATCAGGGATTAAAAAATAGGATTAAACATGTATGTTATCTGGAGAGTATTAATCATACATCGAATAATAAGATTTATGAAATAATCGATGCAATAGATGAAGCGATTGAAAATAACCGTAAAATCGAAATAACGTCATGTGCATATAAAGAAGATGGTAAGTTGCATGATAGAGGAACAAAAGTGGTAGATCCATACTATTTGGTAACGGAGAAGAATAAATATTATTTGATTTGCTATTCGGGAAGAAATAATGATGTAGAAAATCGAAGATTGGATAGGATTTCAAAAGTAAAGATATTGGCAGAACCGAGAATACCAATCAATAGATTAGAAAAATATAGAAACGGTTTTGATTTGGGGAAATATATGAAGGAACACATATATATGTTTTCAGGCCAATCTATTCCGGTTGTGATAAAGATTAATAGAGAAAGAATAGGAGACTTTATTGACTGGTATGGAACGGAGTTTATGATAGAATCGCAAGATGAAAAGTTTGTATCATTAAGAATAAGAGTAAATGAAAATGCTGTTTACTATTGGGCGATTCAGTATGGAGAGATAGCGGAAGTTGTAAAGCCGGCGACGTTGCGGAAACGAATTTATGAAGGCTTGAAAGGAATGATGGGGAAGTATGAGGAGGAGTAAATTGATTTTAAAAACAGAAAGTGATACAATAGTATCACTAATAAAAAAACAGGAGGGTAAAGAAATGGGAAAAAATATTTTTGAGGAATATGTTAAACAATACGGATTAAATAAGGTTTTACGTTTTGAGTTAAAACCGCAAGGAAGAACACAAGAGTACATCGAAAAAAAAGGATTATTGGAAGAAGATGAAGTGCGCGCACAAGATTATCTTCAAGTGAAAAAAATGATGGATAAATATCATAAAGAATTTATTGATAAAGCATTATGTGAATTACAGTTGGATGGATTGGACGAGTATTATGCATTATATATGTCGCATGAACGAGATGAAAAAAAGTTTAAGAATATTGAAAGTAAGTTGAGAAAGCAGATAGTGTCTTGTTTTAAAAAGCAAGAGAACTTTGAAACATTGTTAAAACCAGGGCTTATGGTACAAGAAATAGCGAATAGTGTAGAACGGGAGGATGAGAAGAAAGTAATTGAAAGCTTTCAAAAACTTTCAACCTACTTCGTTGGCTTTTTTGAGAACAGAAAAAATATGTATTCCGAAGAGGAGAAGTCGACGGCGGTTTCTTATCGTGTGGTAAATCAAAATTTGCCTAAATTTGTAGATAATCTTCGTATTTTTGAAAAAATTATGGGAACAGAGTTATGCATGGACATAGCACAGTTAGAAAAAGAACTGGCAGATGTGTTAAATGGGAAGAAAGTAGAAGATTTTTTTAGATTAGAAAGCTACAGTCAGACGGTTACTAATACAGTAATTGAATTATATAATAGATTGATTGGTGGAAGAACTGTAGAAAACGGAAAAGAGATTAAAGGAATTAATCAGTATGTAAATGAATATAACCAACGAAATAAGAAAAATAAAGAAATAAGAAAGCTTCCGAAAATGAAGATGCTATATAAGCAGATATTGGCAGATAAGGAAACTTTATCTTTTGTGGGTGAGCAGTTTACGAGTGACCAAGAAGTGATAGATACGGTTAGAGAAGCAATAAGTAACATGGCAGAGGGTGTATTGAAGCCAGATGCTGACAACTCTGTTATGAATTTGTTGGAGAATATAGCAACGTATGACTTGAGAAAGATATTTTTATCTAACGGGCAAGTATTAACAAAGGTTTCAAGTGCACTTTGGGGAGACTGGTCGTTTATCAAGCAATGCTTAGAAAAAGAATATGATGAGAAAAATGCTAAAAAAACTAAGAATGAAAAATATTATGAATTGCGTAATAAGGAACTGAAAAATGCAAAAAGCTATTCAATTCAAGAGTTGAATGAACTAATACATAAACACAGCGAAAAAGAAGAATGTGTTGAAACGTATTATAGTTCATTAGGTAAGCGAGGCAATGCGGAAGAAAAAGAGGGCAATCTGCTTGATATTTTTCAAAGTGCATATAGAGAGGCAAAAACATTATTAGCAAATGAATATTGGAGTAAACACGGACTTGCAAGCGACAGAAAGAATGTAGCGATATTAAAGCAATTGTTAGACTCCGTAAAAGCAATAGAAGAGTTTGTGAAGCCATTGTTTGGAACTGAAACAGAAGGAGAGAAGGAAGATGCTTTTTATGGTGAATTGGATATGATTTATAAGGAATTAGAACCAATTGTGCCATTATATAATAAAGTACGTAATTATGTGACAAAGAAGCCATATTCAACAAGTAAAGTAAAATTGAATTTTCAAAATCCAACTTTGTTAAAAGGCTGGGATAATAATAAGGAACGAGATAATCTAGCAGTTATATTTAGAAGAAATAACATGTACTATTTAGGAATTATGGATAAGAAGAATAATAAAATTCTATCTGAAAATATTCCGGAATTAGATGGAGACTATTATGAAAAGATGGAATATAAATTGCTTCCTGGTCCGAATAAGATGCTGCCTAAGGTATTCTTTGGAAAAAGTAATCTTACAAAATTCACCCCGTCTAAGGAAATACTAGATAATTATGAGAAAGGAACTCATAAAAAGGGAGAACAATTTGATATAGAAAAATGTCATAACTTAATTGATTTTTTCAAGGATTCCATTGAAAAGCATGAGGATTGGAAAAAATTTGGATTTCAATTTAGTGACACGAAGGAATATGCAGACATAAGTCAGTTCTATCACGAAGTAGAAAAGCAAGGATACTCATTGAAGTTTAGAAAGATATCGAAAAGTTACATAGATGAAATGGTAGAGAGTGGAAAATTGTATTTATTCCAGATTTATAATAAAGACTTTTCGCCATATTCTAAAGGAACCCCAAATCTTCATACTTTGTATTGGAAAATGCTGTTTGATGAACGAAACCTAAAGGATATTGTATACAAATTAAACGGTGAAGCAGAGGTGTTTTATCGTCGCGCTAGTATTGACCAGGATAGTATGGTAATACACCCTAAGGGTAAAAAAGTACCGAAAAAGAATTTACAAGCACTTCAAAATGAAGAAAGTAGCGTATTTGAATATGATTTGATAAAGGATAAGAGATATACAGTAGATAAATTTCAGTTCCATGTACCGATTACAATGAACTTCTGTGCAGAAGGAAGAAACTTTTTGAATGAAAAGGTAATGAATACTATTTGCATGAATAAAGATATAAATGTAATTGGAATTGATAGAGGAGAAAGAAATCTGTTGTATATATCGGTTGTATCACCAGAAGGAAAGATTTTACATCAACAATCATTGAATAAAGTGGAAAATGATAAAGGTTATAAAACAGATTACCATGCATTGTTAGATAAGCGAGAAAAAGAAATGGATCATGCAAGACAGAATTGGATGGAAATCAATTCAATAAAAGAGTTGAAAGAAGGATATTTAAGTCAGGCAATTCATATTATTACAGAGCTGATGGTAAAGTATCAGGCGGTAATCGTTTTGGAAGATTTGAACTACGGCTTTATGAATGGAAGGAAAAAAGTTGGAAAGCAAGTTTATCAAAAGTTTGAAAAAATGTTAATTGATAAATTGAACTATTTAGTGAATAAGAAAGCAGACCCGGAAGAACCGGGTGGCGTATTAAAAGCATATCAATTAACCAATCAGTTTGATAGCTTTGCAAAATTAGGAAAACAGAGTGGATTTATGTTCTATATTCCAGCATGGAATACCAGCAAAATTGACCCAACTACCGGATTTGTAAATATGATTCATGCAAAGTATACCAGTAAAGAGGAAGCAAAGGAATTCATACAGAGATTTGAAGCAATTCGATTTAATGAAAAAGAGAATTATTTTGAATTCGAATTGAATTATAAGAATTTCACAGACAAAGAAGTTGGAAAAAGGACAAAATGGACAGTATGTTCTTATGATAAGAGATTACGAGCATTTAAGAATGTACAAAAAAATAATCAATGGGATAGTGAAGAAATTGATATAACAGAACTTATAAGGGGACTCTTGCAGGAGTACGGCGTAGAGATAGGAGAAACTAATCTTATTCAGGAAATTTGTAAAATAGAAACGCCACAATTTTACAAGCGATTGTTTGACGCTATCAATCTGGTATTCCAAATGAGAAACAGTAAACCGAATACAAATATTGACTATATGTTATCTCCTGTAAAAAATGTTAAAGGTGAATTTTTTGACACTAGAAAATATGACGAAAAAGACACGGAAAACAATTACTATCCGGAAGATGCGGATGCCAATGGTGCATATAATATCGCACGCAAAGGCTTGTGGGCATTACAGAGAATTCGTGAGGATGGTAAAAAGGCTAAGCTGGCAATTTCTAATAAAGAGTGGCTTGAGTACGCACAAGAAAATATAGTGTTATAGAGGGAAAACAATGTATGAAGAGATTTTGATTACACAATTAAATGATTTTATCTTTTGTCCGGCATCTATTTATTTCCATATGCTCTATGGGGAAACGGACAGGATACTCTATCAGTCAGGAAGTCAGATTAATGGAACACATGCACATAAAGCGATTGATAACAAAACCTATTCAGATCGAAAGGCAATTATAACAGGATTAGATGTGTATTGTGAAGAATATGGGCTGATTGGAAAGATTGATATGTACGATGCAGAAAAGATGACATTGATAGAGCGAAAACGAACTGTGAAGAAAATATACGACGGATATGTATATCAAGTATATGCACAATGCTTGGCATTAAGAGAAATGGGATATTGTGTAAATAAAATCGTAATACATAGTTTAACAGATAATAAGAATTATCCAATTAAGTTACCCGAAGAAGATCAGGACATGTTTGCAAAATTCAAAAATACAATACAGCAAATACATGAATTCAAATTGGAAGAATTTGAACAGACATGTCCTGAAAAATGCAAAAATTGTATCTATGAACCAGCATGTGATAGAGGGATAGAATGAGGTTATTATGCTAGAACGACCAGATTTTGTAAAAAAACAAATCATTTTTCTATTTGCTAATAGGGGAGAAAAAATATCGTTTAAAAATGATAATATTGTTGTAACTGATAAAGAGGGGAAAATTAAGTATCAGGTTACATGTTATTTGGTATTTGTTATGTTTGTTGTAGGAGATACTTCCATTACTTCTGGCATTATCAGACGAGCAAAAAAGTTTGGATTTGTTATCTGCATGATGACACAAGCTTTTAAGCTTTATGCGATTATCGGGAATAGGATGGAAGGAAATACACTCTTGCATCGCAAGCAGTACCAATATGAACAGTCAGATATAGCACAGTTCTTGGTGGAGAATAAGATAAGAAATCAAAGACAGGCATTAAATACTTTTCGAAAAAAGAGCATTGCTAATAAAGAGGCAATAGCGAAATTGGATGAATATTTACAGGTGTTAAAAGAAGAAAAAATAGATACAAATTCCTTACTTGGAATAGAAGGTTCTGCAGCAAGAGTATATTTTCCACAGATGTTTGATAACGTAAACTGGAAGGGAAGAAAACCACGAATAAAAAGTGATTACATTAATACAACCTTAGATATTGGTTATAATCTACTTTTTAATATGGTGGATTCTTTGTTACAGGTGTATGGATTTGATGTGTATTGTGGTGTGTATCATAAGGAGTTTTATATGAGAAAATCTCTTGCATGTGATTTGATGGAACCAATGAGACCAATGATTGATTTGACAGTACGAAAAGGAATTAATTTGGGACAATGCAAGCAAGATGATTTTCAAGTTTTGCAGAATCAATATGTATTGAATTACAAGAAATCAGCTTCCTATGTTTCCTTTTTGATGAATACGATTTTGGATAATAAAGAAGCAATGTTTTTGTTTATTCAGCAATATTATAGAGCATTTATGAAAAACAAGGACATCGAACAATATAAAAGCTTTGAGGTGATACATTGATAGTAATTAGCTATGATATTTCAAACGATAAAAAACGAACAAAATTTGCAAAGTACTTGGCGAAGTTTGGGCATCGAATACAATATTCGGTATTTGAAATTGACAATAGTGAAAGAGTATTGAATAATATCATGACGGATATAGAAAATAAGTTTATGAAGATATTTAATCAGGAGGACAGTGTATATATTTTCAATATGTCGTCAAGCTGTAAGGTGACAAGATATGGATATGCAAAGAATGAAGAAAGTACATTGAAAATTATTCAATAGTTGCAAACCTCCGTCTTAATATATTATAATGAAGAAAATGTTCTATAAAACATGTGCAAAGTTGTGATGATTTCATAAAAATATTAGTTCTATAGTAGTGTCTATTTGTGCAGTATGCCGATATAAGCGTTATATAGAACATTGAAATTTCTACTGTTGTAGATATGAGTGCGCAGGAAATGGTGCTTGATGTTATATAGAACATTGAAATTTCTACTGTTGTAGATTGGATAGACCAAGGATATATGAGAACCTGTTATATAGAACATTGAAATTTCTACTGTTGTAGATAGCCATTCTGCATATCTTTCAGGACTAGTTATATAGAACATTGAAATTTCTACTGTTGTAGATATAAGAGCTTTCGTGTCCGTTGCTTCCAGTTATATAGAACATTGAAATTTCTACTGTTGTAGATTCAACCCAATCAATAATAACTGTAGAGTTATATAGAACATTGAAATTTCTACTGTTGTAGATTTTGCTACGTAAACGTTGCTTGTACCGTTATATAGAACATTGAAATTTCTACTGTTGTAGATCGAACCGTCCATATCACCATCAAAAAGTTATATAGAACATTGAAATTTCTACTGTTGTAGATCCTAATGCAAGGGCGATTTCTTTTGCTGTTATATAGAACATTGAAATTTCTACTGTTGTAGATACTCCCTGCTCCATTGGATGTTCCACTTGTTATATAGAACATTGAAATTTCTACTGTTGTAGATGCTGCCATATACTCTTCTCTTGTATCGTTATATAGAACATTGAAATTTCTACTGTTGTAGATGTTAGGGTAGAATTAGGGTAGAAAATTGTTATATAGAACATTGAAATTTCTACTGTTGTAGATCATGCTCTCAATTGGTTTTCTATGCTCTGTTATATAGAACATTGAAATTTCTACTGTTGTAGATTTATTGCGTGAAAAAGCTTGCTGCAAGGTTATATAGAACATTGAAATTTCTACTGTTGTAGATGTATGAGCACTAGATAAGCTACTACAGTTATATAGAACATTGAAATTTCTACTGTTGTAGATATAGCTCTCCCTACTCCAAAAAAAGTGTTATATAGAACATTGAAATTTCTACTATTGTAGATTTAGTGATGATTTTGTTTGTTAAGATATAAGTGAAAAATGAAATGGGAAACTTGTAAGATAGGCGGAGGCCTTGAAAATAGTTAGTCTTACAGGGATACAAAAGGAGTTAGGATAAGGAATGGTATGTACTTAGTCCTGATTCCTTTTATTATGTTAAAGGTATATAATAAAAGAAAATTTAGATATAAAAATTAGTATATACTCTAAGAAAGGATTTCATATGACAGAATTAGAAGAATACTATAACAAATTTAATGAAGAAAAACGCTTAAATTCCCGTCACGGACAAGTAGAATTCCGTGTATCCATGAAGTATATTATGGAATATCTGCAGGAATGTGAAAAGACAGGAAGAGCAAAAGAGGACATTAAGCTATTAGATATTGGAGCTGGAACGGGAAGATATTCCGTAGCGATTGCCAATGAAGGATATGACGTAACAGCTGTTGAATTAGTAAAGCATAATCTAGGACTTTTAAAAGCAAAGAATAGTTCTGTAAAAGCAATGCAGGGAAATGCCTTACGATTAAAGAAGTTAGAGGATGAGCAATTTGATGTAACCTTACTCTTTGGTCCCATGTATCATCTTTTTTCAGAGGAGGACAGGCTGAAAGCTTTACTAGAGGCAAAGCGTGTGACGAAAAAGGGTGGTGTCATTTTAGTTGCCTATGTGATGAATGAATATGGTGTTTTGACTTATGCCTTTAAGGAAAAGCATGTTATGGAGTGTGTGGAGCAGAAACGATTTACGGAAGATTTTCATACCGTTTCTGAACCAAAGGATTTGTATGACTATGTGCGTATAGAGGATATAGACGCATTAAATGAAAAGGCAGGCTTAGAACGAATCAAGATTCTTTCGCCAGATGGGCCTGCCAATTATATGAGACCGTTCCTGAATCAGTTATCTGATGAGGAATTTGAGGTTTTTGTGCAGTATCAGCTGGCAACCTGTGAAAGACAGGATTTAGTCGGGGCAGGAGCACATACCGTAGATATTCTACGTAAATAGAATGAATTATATGGCTAATCACCAATGAATTTATTACGCCATTTTATTGCTTCGTTACGATAGGTTGTAGCAGTATTCATGAGTTCATCATATTGCTGTTTCGCGCTGTCAATGACGATATTTCTTTTTGATATTTCAGCTTTTAGGTGTTCGATTTCTATGGACAAATCTTTCTTTACTTGATTTGTAATAGTATTAAGCTGTGTTTCAAAATGAATTTGTTGTTGGTGTAATTCTTCAGAATGTATGTTGATTAGTTGATTTATTCGATTTTCATAATCTGAGGCTTCTTGGGTGGTAAGAGTATGCTGGGGTACAAGTTTAATATAGGAGAGAGAGTCATCTATTTGCAATACCTGAAAACTCTCGGAGGTTTCTAGATATAGATATAAGTATTTTGTGGTGGATATTACATTTATGACAGGGGTGTCATTAAAATCTTCGGAAAACGATATACGTTTTTCGCTAGTAGCAGGAAAAACACATTTTAGCAAATACCGTTCATTTACGGGATTTTTTACAAAATAGAAAAGCATAAGCATATTTTGAAATACGGTTAAGCTAGGTAGTAGGCAGTCAGGAGTATCTTGGCTGCTTATTTTATAGAATGGAGTTGTATCTGTTATATTTTTAACAACAATATCTTCTCCTGTATTTTGATATGCATAAAAAATAGTTCCTTGATAAATAGTATCACTAAAATAAGCAGAATAATCATTGGCAAGTGCGACTGCCCGGGTAAGATTTTCACCAGTGGAAGTGCGAAGGTATATATTTTTTTCTGAGTGATATAGAATTAAATTGCGTTCAGAGTCAAGCGGATAAACATTTCCCATAAGAATCCTCATAATGATGCACAGGGTGCAAAGTATTTTTATACATATATATGTGGC
Organism: Lachnospiraceae bacterium; assembly: GCA_036310845.1. Taxonomy (GTDB): domain Bacteria; phylum Bacillota; class Clostridia; order Lachnospirales; family Lachnospiraceae; genus COE1. Next base: position 10,451 of record JAXJRB010000097.1, read on the forward strand.
AGAAAAGGAGATATGACATATCATATAATAAAGAGAATAAGAGGAAGATTGTTATGGCAAGAAATAAAGCAGGAAAATGTGGTTGTGGAGCGCGTATTATCAGCAATGTAGTACAAAATCTGCAAAAGCATGGCGGATGTGGTGAATGTGCAAGTCCTATCTGTGAGTCACCAAATCATTTAAGTATTATGGCTCCGATTATCTATGATGAGATTGGTATTAATCTTTGCGCTACCGCAGATATAGGAACAGATATTGCTGCAACGTATCCAACGGCAACGACTGCAACTGCGCAGGTGTTAAATATTACATATGATTATGGGACGGGTGGAGTCGTAATAGATTCGCTTACTGGTAAACAGAATTGTTATGTAGTGACCTTGACCAATTTGAACGTACAGTTAGCATTGAATTTGTATGATGCAAATTGTAGATTAGTAGGAACGGTATATCCAACGATTGTATATCTACCAACGGAAACGACAGCTCCAACATATGATCCGGATACAAATCCAACTTCGGTGGAATTGGAAATTTTTGCACCATATGGTTTAAGCTATGATGGTACAGGAAGTACGCCAATTCCAATCATTAATTTCATTGGTTTTTTGGAGACAAACAATTTCAATAGACAAGGATTGAATCTGTATGGAATGTCAAAATTGTTAAATCTTGATTTGGAAGATAATACAATTACAGTAGGTTTGACATTAGTATTGCAAAGTATGTATTTTGCAGGTTATCGTGTGGAAACCTCTGGAAAGATTGATATTCCAAAGGGAAATATTTTGGTTCCGGATAATAGTGATTGTCTTAGCTTTGTAGCAGGAGACTTGTTGAATCTTGAAATAAAACCATTGGATTTGGGAATTATTGGATGTGATGATTGTAGAACTACTTGTACGAATTCTTGTGGACTAATTAATAGCGTAAGTGATAATTCGGTTGTAATATCAGGATTCATGGAGGAGCCACCAGAGCCATAATGCACGGGTGTTTTGGGATAGGGTGCAAGCTGATAAGCTTGCACTTTTTACGATGTAAGGATATGATAAGAAGGAATGGGGAAAATACTGAATAATTACGATTAATAACAGAAATATAGAGGTGGATAATGGATATTAGCATGGTTTTAAATGAATTGGACGAGTTGTTCATGGAGCAGGATTTAGAAAAAATAGACATCTTTTTACGGGAAAGTAGAGAGCAGGCAGAAGCAGAGCAGGACTTGGGAGCATTATTGATTCTTTATAATGAAACCATAGGCTTTTATAGGGAAACGGGAAATTATAAGCATTCGATAGCGTATTGTCATAAAGCGTTAGAACTTGCAAAAACATTAAAGCTAGAGGGAAAAGTATCGTATGCTACAACTTTGCTAAATGCGGCAAATGCGCATAGGGCGGCCGGCTTATTGCAGGACTCTTTGGAATTATATATGCAGGTATTTCCGGTATATGAGAAGGAACTTTCGCCTGACAACATGTACTATGCGAATCTCTTCAACAATATAAGTCTGTTATATCAGGAAATGCAGGAGTTCACAAAGGCAAAGGAGGCATTATTAAAGGCACTTTCTATTTGTGAAAGAAACGAAGAGGCGGCATTTGAAATTGCAGTTACGCATGCAAATCTTGCCAATACCTGTATTCAGCTTGGTGAGAATGAGGAAGCAAAAGAACATGCACGAATGGCTATTGCAATGTTTGAAGAGCAGGAGGTTGAGGATGCGCATTATAGTGCAGCATTATCAGCATTAGGAAACTTGTATTATAAAGAAGAGAATTATGAAAAAGCAATGGAAGCAATGGAAAAGAGCAGGGACTGTGTAGCTCGTTACTTAGGCAGGAAAAATATCCAGTATGAGCGCTTGTCAGAGAATATCAACCTTATTCGACAAAAAGCTTCTATGCAGGGCAGTGAACAGATAAAGGGCTTGGAGCTTTGTAAGCGCTATTATGAAGAATTTGGTAAGCCAATGATTGCAGAGAAGTTTTCGTCATATGAGAAAAAAATAGCAGTGGGTCTTGTAGGGAAGGGTTCTGATTGTTTTGGTTTTGATGATGAGCAATCAAGAGACCATGATTTTGGACCACGATTTGTTATGTGGGTAACAAGAGAGACCTATGAAGAAATCGGAGAGGAACTTCAAAAAGCGTATGAAGAATTGCCTAAGATGTTTCTTGGGGTAGAGCGAATAGAGACTTTTCATGGTAGAGATAGAGCTGGCGTGCATATGATAGAGGAGTTTTACCAACAGCTAACGGGTATCAAAAGTATTAATGACATTGGTGTCACAACATGGTTGGAAACATCAGAATATAGTTTAGCGGCGGCTGTAAATGGGGAAGTATTCTGTGATGAGGAAGGAATCTTTACGGCTTGGAGAGCAAAGCTGTTAGAATATTATCCAAAGGCAGTGTGGTATCGCAGAATTGCACAGGAGTGTGCTGTTTTTTCGCAAAATGGGCAGTATAATCTGCCAAGAATGCGCCAAAGAGGACAGCTTGTGGCGGCAGAGCTTGCAAAAGCGGAAGGCGTAAAGCATGCGATGAAGCTTATCTTTTTGTTAGAGAGAAGATATGCACCACATGACAAATGGTTATATAAAGACTTACAGATATTAGAAGAGAGAGGAGGTCTTTTAACATCTGCGTGCCAGCAAGTAGAGCAAAAAGAGAAAAGTGTTACGGCATTGTTGGAGAGACTAAGCCTATTGACGGTGGAAGAAGAGGATGCGGAAGAAATGTCTATGCTAATCGAAACGCTTGCAGTTATCTTTGCGGCTGCGTTAGAGCAGCTAGGGATGGTAGGACGTGCAGACGCTTATTTGGATGCGAACACAAAGGAAATATTGTTAAAAAGTGATGCGCTTTTGCAGGTAGGAGAAAACATCATTGAGGAGTTGGCGTTAGGGATTGTCAAGGAAGAATTTGTAGCCTTTGACAAGGTGCAGAATGAAGGGGGAAGAGCAAGCTGTCAGAATAACTGGCCAACCTTTAAGATTATGCGCATGAGCCAGTATTTAACGTGGGATGAAGAAATGCTATTGCAATATCTTGCTGATTTTCAAATTGCGATTAGTAAAGGGCGCAACATGATAGAGGAGAAGTACGCTCGGATGATGGAATCTACCGCACCGGAGCAATATGCAAGTTTTAAAGAGAAGCTTCCTACGATTCCGGAGGAAAAAAGGATTATTATAGAAGAAATTATTCGCTTACAGGTGCAGTGGATGGAAGCATTTGCTGAGCAGTATCCGGGGCTGGCTCAGAATGCAAGGTTCATTCATACCAGTGAGGATACGCCATTTGATACCTCCTATGAGACTTATCTGCGAGGTGAGCTTGGCACATATTCCGATAAGATGTTAGAGTTGTATGGAAGGTATATTGTGGCACATGCGCAAAATGGGTGTAATGTTGCACAAGAGATTATGTGGAATACGGTACAGTTTTATGGCTATAGCTCTTTTGAGGAAGCGGCACAAAAAGTGCGGTAAAGAAGTTATCATTAAAAAAGATAGATATCTTGAAATTTTATTCAAGATATCTATCTCGAGTATTAGCTGAAAACACTTTTCATGTTTTTTTATTACATTACTTTCTTACTTGACCGTTTGCAAGAATGTCTTCTAAGATAAGAAATGGATCTTCCTCAAGAGTACCAATTTTAATGGATTCTATTAGATAAAGATTACCACCATCAATGATGAAGTATGCAACACCTTGACACTGATCGGAGCCATCGGTAAATTCATATGAAATCTTAGCAGTATCTCCAATGTTAGTATCACAAAGTTCTACTGCAAAATTAGTAATAGGAGCTCCAATATTTTCTTCAAGTAATTCTTTTGTGTTTTCTTCGTTTTTTGCGAAAGCAGCTATATTATATGCATCAAAATTATCGTCATATCCTATATATTCCTCTGTAAATGAGATCATACAATTGGATTTTGTGAAGTTGCCGTCAGGGGCATATACATATCTATCATAAGTGGACTGATTTTTATCCTTTTTCCAGCCATCAGGAAGAGTAAACATAAAGTAGCCGGTTGAAACAGTATTATCGCCACCGCCTGCTAAGAAAGTTTCAAGTTTTTGGCTGGCACGTTCTTTATCCCAATCAATATCAAACTGATAGAATGCTTCTAATTCTTCAATAAGCATAGGGGTTTTACCTGTTACTTCCTCGGCATTAATTTCAGCTTTTATGAGAACGGTTGTATCATCTTCCAGTTCGGATAAACAATATGTTTCAAATATAGTGTAATAGTTGTCGTCATAAGAATTGTATTTGCAGTATTCAACAGTAGCAATATAGCTATTTTCATCAGACTCTTGAATATCCGATATTACGACATCCTTATCATTTTCGTTGTAGAAAGGATCATGCTCCTGCTCGATTAGATATTCAAGGTTTTCGGAAGGCAAATAATCGTCTTCATCATAGCGGATGTATGGTTCTAATTCGATTTCAAAGTTAAGTCCTAAGGAATCGGAATATGCTTTGTTTCCACTAACAGACATATTTTTGTCATTCGGAATAAACACATTCAGCTTCTTACGTTCCATTTTTCCAGTAGACTTGTTTTCTTCGCTGTCTGTAATTAACATGTCACAAATTAGATACTCAAAGCCCTCGTATGAGTCAAGGTCTTCGTCACCAAGAACAGGAGATGAAGGTTTTTTGTTTGCTTTTTTTGATTTCTTATCTTTTTTTGAGTCTTTGTCGTCTTCGCTATCCTCAGAATCGTCATCTTCGTTCTCAGAGTCCTTGTCGTCTTCGCTATCCTCAGAATCGTCATCTTCGTTCTCAGAGTCCTTGTCGTCTTCGTTGGCCTCAGAATCGTCATCGTCATCTTCGTCTTCGTCTTCGTCATTTTCGGCAAAGGTGTTTTTGAGTGTATCTTCAAGTGTTGCACAACCTGTCACACCAGTAAAAAGACTACATAGAATTAGTCCTAAAACAATTTGTTTTTTCATTAGTATGCTCTCCTTTAGTTATTGTACTATTCTTTTTAATTATGGTTAACAGCCATAAAACATATATTAACATAAAAATAAAAAAAGTGCATTATTATTTTAAATAATACACTTTTGAGACCTTATAATCTTATAATAAAGAAATGCCTTTTGCTTCGCATTCTGCAACCATTTCATCAGGCCAAATAGAAGACTGAACCTCGCCAATATGTGCTTTTCTTAAAAAGAACATACAGATACGGGACTGTCCGATGCCACCGCCGATAGTAAATGGTAATTCTTCATTAACAATTGCTTTCTGATAAGGGAGTTCTACACGCTCTGGACAGCCGGCTTTTTCAAGCTGAGAAAGAAGTGCATCCTTATCAACACGGATTCCCATAGAGGAAAGCTCTAGGGCAATGTCAAGCACAGGATAATAAACTAATATATCAGCATTTAATGACCAATCATCATAATCCGGCGCACGACCATCGTGTGGTTTGCCATTTTCAAGCTTATCACCAATCTGCATAATGCAAACAGCACCTTTAGCCTTTGTAATGTAATATTCCCTTTCCTTAGGAGTATAATCAGGGAAAATATCAGCAAGCTCCTGTGATGTTACAAAGAAAATATCGTGAGGCAGGATTTCCTCTATGTAATCGTACTGAATAGCTAAGTATTTTTCAGTTTTTCTAAGGCACTTATAAACATCGTTTACAGTATCCTTTAATGTTTCGATAGTACGTTCCTTTTTACTGATAACCTTTTCCCAATCCCATTGGTCAACAAAGATTGAGTGAATATTGTCAGCAACTTCGTCACGACGAATCGCATTCATATCAGTATAAATACCTTCATCATAAGAAAAATTATATTTTTTTAAAGCATATCTCTTCCATTTTGCAAGAGAATGTACAACTTCAGCTTCTTTGCCATTCTGTTCTTTAATATCAAAAGTAACAGGACGTTCAAAACCGTTTAAGTTATCATTTAGACCGGATTTTGGGTCTACAAAAAGTGGTGCAGACACGCGAGTCAGATTTAGACGTTGCGCTAGTAAATTTTGAAAAAAGTCTTTTACGGTTTTGATAGCATATTGCGTATCGTGTAAATCAAGTGCAGACTGGTAGTCTTTTGGTATGATTAATTGATCCATTTTCAGGTTCTCCTCTCATTAGAAGTCCTTTTGACCTCTACATACGGATATAATTATACCATACCTTTGCACAATTTCAAGAAGGTACGTGAGGATGCGCATACTTTTTTTGGGAGATAGTCAACTTCGTTGCGAGTGGTCGCCCCAGCCGGCTACCATGTTGCGAATTGCGTAAAGCGTTTTGTGTATTTTGTTAATGGAGCAAGGAGGCAGCAAGTCCTGCTTGGATGGCACATTTACTCCACGAAACCTGAATTTAGTGAGGAATATTTTGGTTTTGGGGCTAGGAATAGTTATATTTTTATATAAGAAATTAGTGTGTTATAATATTATATAGTTGATGGTAGTGTAGTAATTTGGCAGAGTTAGATGAGATTGTAAGGAAAAAATAATAGGAGGAAAACGTATGATACAAAAAGAATACGTACTTGCAAACGGCTTAAAGATTCCGGCAATTGGATTCGGGACATATAACCCAAAGGGTGGAGATAACGGTAAAATGATACTGACGGCGATGGAAGCGGGGTATCGGTATTTTGATACCGCATCCTTGTATGGGACGGAAAGGGCACTTGGCAATGCTGTGAGAGAAAGTGGGATACCAAGACAGGAATTGTTTATTGTATCAAAAGTATGGATTGATGAGATGGGATATGAAGAGACCCAAAAAGCTTTTGAGCGTTCTCTTAATCGATTACAGATGGATTATTTGGATTTGTACCTTATTCATTGGCCAAGGCGTATGGAAGGCGATACGGATTGGAAGGAACGAGATTTAGAGACCTGGCATGCGATGGAAGATTTATATAAAGAAGGAAAAATAAGAGGATTGGGATTGAGCAATTTTCTACCGCATCATCTTGATAATATTTTGCAAAATGCAACAATCATGCCGGTAGTAGACCAGTTAGAGGTTCATCCGGGATATTCTCAAGAAGCTGCTGTTGCCTATTGTAAAGAAAAATCAATTCTAGTGCAGGCATGGAGTCCGTTGGGAAGAAGTCAGCTTCTAGAACACCCCATTTTGTTGCAAATGGCACAAAAATATGGAAAAAGTGTAGCGCAAATAAGCTTGCGATTTTTGTTACAAAAGAGTATTATTCCTCTAGTAAAGGCATCTGGAATGGAGAGAATGAAGGAAAATCAAAATATTTTTGATTTCGAGATTACAGCAGAGGATATGTCTATCCTAGCATGTATGCCACAGAATGCATGGCTTGGTGAGCATCCGGATTTTAATATTCCAAAGGCTAAGAGTAATTTCGAACAATAACTCTGTTTGTTGGAAAATGCTGTAATGAAGGTTAGTAATGAAAAGAGGATTAAAATACATATGTTAAGAGATTGTGATTTGGATAAAATAACAGATGGTAAGCGGTATCAGTTATCGGATATGGTAAAGGCGGATTGTGATGATTGCAAGGGATGTAGTGCATGCTGTCATGATATGGGAAATTCCATTGTTTTGGATCCACTTGATTTTCATAGGATTGCCACACATCTAGGCTTGAGGTTTGAAGCAATGCTTGGTGATAAGATTGATTTGAACGTTGTAGATGGGATTATTTTACCGAACTTGCGCATGAAATCAGAAAAAGAAGGAGCTCCGTGTGGATTTTTGAACGAGGAAGGAAGATGTAGTATTCATCCTCACAGACCAGGTATTTGTCGTATTTTTCCATTGGGAAGAATTTATGAGGATAGAAGTTTTTCCTATATTTTACAGGTACATGAATGTGCCAAAGAGAATAAGGCAAAGGTAAAGGTAAGTAAGTGGATTGATACACCGGATGTAAAACGCAATCAAAAATTTGTGTCTGATTGGCATTATTTTCTAAAGGATGTGCAGCAATATTTACAAGAAAAAGCAGATGATGAACTGATTAAGAAAATTACGATGCAGATTTTACAGTACTTCTATATGGAGCCGTTTGACAAGGAACGTGATTTTTATGAACAGTTTGATGTGAGGCTTGTCCAAATGAAAAAGCTACTTGGAATGTTATAAAAATGACAAGTATGTCAGAAAAGCACAATCTGTTTTAGGTTTTGACCACAATAAGAAAGTTGGTAAGTTTTACATAGTTAGCCAAATATTAAATGCTTGAAAAAAGAATCACAGGGAAAAATAGAAAAGAAATCATGATAAGGTGGTTTCTTTTTATTTTACCAAAGAAGATAGGAAAAAGATTCCGAGAGTACATCTTAACTTAAGGAGGAATAAAATGTGAATATTGGTGGTTATAATGATGGGATATCTATCACAAATGGTCTTCCGCTTGGACTTGCTTTTGGAATGGCAATGAACAATCAAGCGCTAGATAATTATGGAAAGCTTACCGAGTATGAAAAAGAAAAGTTAATTGCTCGCAGTAAGGATGTAAAGAGCAAGGCAGAAATGCAACAGCTTATAGACCAGCTTGGTGACAAGATGTATTAAAATCAAAGGAGGGTGCAAGTCACCCTTCTTTTTTTGCAAGTTAGTAGGAAGATTCTGCAAGTCACCAGAAGCTATATTGAAGTACGAAAATAGAAAAAGTATAGTAACCATAAAGGAACGAAATGGTTACTATTGTAGTAGCAAGAGAGGAGCTGAAAGAAATGAAGGAAATAGTCAGAGTAGAACATTTAAAGAAATATTTTAAAGAAGTAAAGGCTGTAGATGATATAAGTTTTTCGGTAGAAAAAGGAGAGTTGTTTGGCTTTTTAGGAGTGAATGGTGCAGGAAAATCCACAACGATAAATATGCTGTGTACGTTGTTTCCGCCAGCATCAGGCGAGGTTCAAATCTGTGGCTATAAGCTGGGGCAGGATAATGAAGAGATAAAGAGGCATATTGGAGTAGTATATCAGAAGAATTGCCTGGATAAATTGCTTACGGTAAAAGAAAACCTTTTGTTGAGAGGAAGCTTATATGAAACAGATAAAAAGAAGTTGCTTCAGAATATGGAAAAGATCTGTGGAGTGTTAGAACTAGAAGAGGTTATAGACCGTCGTTATGGAAAGCTTTCGGGAGGGCAAAAAAGACGTTGTGAGATTGCAACGGCATTATTACATACACCAGATATTTTATTTTTAGATGAACCAACGACAGGTTTGGATCCGTCAACGAGAGAAAGTGTATGGAATACGTTGAAAAAGCTACAAAGGGAAATGGATATGACAATTTTCCTGACGACTCACTATATGGAAGAGGCTGCAAGAGCAAATCATATTGCAATCATGGATAAGGGACATTTAGTCCAGTATGGAACCCCCTTTTCTTTAAAGGAGCAGTTTGCCAAGGATAGGCTACTATTAGTTCCAAGGGAAGAACATAAGGAAGATGTGATACAGTGTTTAGAACAAAGAAGGATGAAATTTAAATGGAAGGAAGAACGAGTGTCAGTTGTGATAGAAGACACGATGGCAGCCTTACCACTATTAAAGGAGCTGCATGCTTTAATTAAGGGATTTGAAGTTATACAGGGAACAATGGATCATGTGTTTTTACAAGTAACAGGAGGGCAAAATGAGTAAATATGTAAGCTTAACAAGAAGAAATTGTATGGTATTTTTAAGAGATAAAACGGCAGTATTTTTTTCGCTGTTATCTATGCTTATGGTATTGTTGATGATGTGTGTATTTTTGGGAGACATGAATACAAAGGGGATTGTTCAGGTATTAGAACAGTATGGAGGAGAGCGAAATCCTGTGCAGGATAAGGAAAATGCATTGAATTTGGTACAGTATTGGACGTTGGCAGGGCTTATGGTGGTGAATGCGCTTACCGTAACCTTGTCAGTAATTGGAATTATGGTAGGTGATGCAAATGAGAATAAGCTACAAAGTTTTTTTAGCGCACCGGTAAATCGAAGTGTGATTGCACTTTCTTATATTACGGCAGCAGTTCTTATTGGCATGATGTTTTGTGGGATTACACTTGGAGTTGCACTTGGCTATATTTACATGTCAGGTGGAGCTATGCTGTCAATGGGAGCAATCGTGCAGATTCTTGGATATACGTTGATGAATGTATGTATTTTTGCTATTATCATGTATATGCTGGCATTGTTTATAAAGAGTAGCAGTGCATGGGGAGGAATTGGAACTGTAGTAGGAACATTGGTAGGTTTTGTAGGAGCAATTTATCTGCCGATGGGAGATTTGCCGTCACGAGTAGCAAATGTATTAAAATATATCCCTATTTTGCATGGAACATCTCTTATGAGGAAGGTTTGTTGTGAAGAAGCAATGCAGATTACATTTGCAGGAATATCACAAGAAGTGATAGATGTGTATCAGGAGCATATGGGAATTACTGTTTGGATGCATGGGACAGAAGTAAGTGAGATAAAACAAATGCTTTTTTTGGTGGTATGTGGAGTAGGAGCTTTTATAGTAATTGCGATTCTAACAAAAAGAAAAAGCATCAGTGATAGATAAAGGTTGTATGAAAGATAAGAATACTTTTGAAGAATAGGGGAAAGGCAAGGTTATCAAGGTGAAAATTACGATATTGGATACAACGCCGGGAGAAGAGGAAGAGATTATTATTAAATGCAATCAACTGGATGATAGGCTTATGCAGCTTGTTAATCAATTTAAACGAGGAAGCGATAAATTGAATGTTTATCAGGAGGGAAATATCCATTTGGTTGAACCACAGGAGATTTATTATTTTGAAACCGTAGACCAAAAGGTTTTTGTTTATTGTAAAAATGAGGTGTATGAGATAAGAAGCAGGATTTATGAATTAGAGGAAATGCTTGCAGGAAAGGATTTCTTCCGTGCTTCAAAATCTGTGTTATTGAATCTGAACGTAATCAAAAGTCTTTCACCAGCTTTTAATGGTCGATTTGAGGCAGTTTTGAAAAATGGAGAACATGTCATTATTTCAAGGCAATACGTCAGCCTGTTAAAAGAAAAGCTTGGACTATAGGGGGAGGTAAGATATGAATAGTAGTATACTGAAAACACGTTTTAATATTATGATGGATGTATTTTTTAAGGTAACCGTAGGAAGCATTTGTGTAAGCATGATTTTTATGACCCTATTCTGGGGGATTGATGTACAGATGAAGGTGGTTCCGTTTTTGGGACAAATTTTGATTATGTCAGCATTGTGTTCTGTGTTAAATTTGTTTTTGGATTATGAGAAAGAGAAATCAAAAAACAGAATGCTTATGTATATAATTTTACACTATATTTATGAAAACATAGTAGTTCTTGGCTGTGGTATTGTATTTGGATGGTTCTACATATCAGACTGGAGAATGTTGCTTGTCTTAATAGTAGGTGTTGCTTTAGTATATTTTGGAATTATGTTATTCAGCATGAAAAAGGACTATAAGATGGCACAGATGATGAATGAGAGATTAAGTAAAAGATAAGCAAAATCTTGACGTGAATTGAGTTTAATGTTACTCTGTATAAGTAAACCGATGAATGAGAGTAGTATTCATTTGAAGGAATCACAGAGAACTATGCATAGGCTGAGAGCATGGTATTCGGAAGAATGATGAATGGACTCATGAGGGCAATCCGAATACATGATGTAAGTGTTAGTAGGCATTGACGGAACCTTACCGTTACAGAAGGAAGCATATGATGGTATGTTATACATGGTGGCAATAAGATTGTTTTGGTTCTTATCCTGTATAGGGTAGGAACTTTTTTTCGTTCATACGTATGGCATATAGAAGGAATCAATTTGGGAGGATTTAGGAAATGGGAAAGATTATTTTAACCGGTGACAGACCGACAGGAAGATTGCATGTGGGACATTATGCAGGTTCTTTGAAAAGAAGAGTAGAATTACAGAATTCCGGACAATTTGAGAAAATTTTTATTATGATTGCAGATGCGCAGGCATTGACTGATAATGCAGATAATCCTGAAAAAGTAAGACAGAATGTAATTGAGGTAGCATTGGATTATCTTGCATGTGGACTTGATCCTGCAAAGTCTACGCTATTTATCCAATCACAGATTGCAGAACTTTGTGAACTTTCGTTCTACTATATGAATTTAGTTACTGTATCGAGATTACAGCGTAATCCTACTGTTAAGACTGAGATTCAGCTGAGAAACTTTGAAACAAGTATTCCGGTTGGATTCTTTACCTATCCAATCAGTCAGGCAGCAGATATTACTGCTTTTAAAGCAACAACCGTTCCGGTTGGTGAAGATCAGCTTCCAATGATTGAACAGACGAAAGAAATTGTGCATAAGTTCAATTCGGTATATGCGCCTGTATTAGTAGAGCCGGAAGTATTATTGCCGGATAATACTGCATGTAAGAGACTTCCTGGTATCGATGGAAAGGCCAAAATGAGTAAGTCATTGGGTAACTGTATCTATCTTGCAGATAGCGCAGATGATGTAAGAACCAAGATTATGAGTATGTATACAGATCCACTTCACTTACAGGTAAGTGACCCGGGTCATATTGAAGGTAATACCGTATTTACGTATCTGGATGCATTCAGTAAGCCAGAGCATTTTGAGAGATATTTACCAGATTATGCAAATCTTGATGAGCTTAAGGCACATTATACAAGAGGCGGTTTAGGTGATGTAAAGGTTAAGAAGTTCCTCAATAATGTAATGCAGGAGGAATTGGAACCAATCAGAAACAGAAGAGCAGAGTATGAAAAGGATATTCCTGAAATCTATAACATCTTAAAGAAGGGAAGCGAAGAAGCAAGGGCAGTTGCGGCACAGACACTTTCTGAAGTTAAGAGTGCGATGAGAATTAATTATTTTGATGATGCAGAATTAATTAAGGCTCAGAGCGAGAAGTATGAGAAATAAAAGAGTTATTAGGATAATCTGAATAGTTTTCAGTAGAAAAGCTCGTTAGCAAATGGAATGCTAGCGAGCTTATATTTATTTATAGGAATCTATTTAATGTGTAGATAAATGTTATGGTCTTTGTCCAAGTCCACGAATTCCTTCTTTGGCAACGTGTAATTTTTCTGGATTCCGTCCTGTAATAACAAGATTTGCGCCCTCTTTTGCATAGGCAGTAGCAATACCATAGCCAATAGAACCACATCATCCGTCGCTAAGAACGGCGCGTCCGGCACCTGTAATGATTGCTGTTTTTTCTGATAAAAATCCCATAATTGAACACTTCCTTTTTCATATAGTATATCCAATTATATAGAGAAAAAATGTGTGTACTTTGCATAAAAGAGAGACGCATGGAGAAAATGATAAAAAGACATTTAAATTTGAGTTTAGTGGAGTAACATGTGCCGGCTGGGGCGGCACTTAACATATACTACGCTGTGAAATGAAGTTATATTTTGTTTTGGACATATACAAGGAAAAGTATTATAAAATGTCCAATAATCTGCTCTTTTTAATGTAAAAAA
>JAXJRB010000098.1:0-5552 GCA_036310845.1 Lachnospiraceae bacterium
AAGAGATGCCGGAGGATGACATCTATCAGGTGAAGAAAAGCGATGGAACGACCATGGATATAGCACCGGGCAATGCAGAAGACCTGTATAAGCCATATCTGGATGAAGGCGGAGCATGGTGGACAGATGAGGAAAAGACCCTGACCTATAATAAGAGTATGACGAACAAGCTGTTTAACTATGAGAACAACTATTCCTTTGGAAATGAAGTGGAATATATTATGTTCGGTGGAGATATAGACAGCAGTAAGACCAAAATAGGAGCCACACTGTACTTTATCAGGTATGCACTGAATCTGACACCGGTAATGGGAGAGTATTTTACAAATAATATTTGATAAATGTTGAACTATTAAGAGTTGATGATAAATATTCTATGTTATATTCCATAAAGAAAAAGAATGGAAAAACAATTATATATGAGGGTGGAAATTTAATGGAACAACAAAAAACAGTAACATTAGAAAGTTATTGGAACAAGATTCCATTGTCTATTCGCTCTTTTTACGAAAATGTACATGATGGATTTTATCATTATTCAAGCTGGTCTATGGGAATGGATGCACGGAAGAACGTCACATATTTTAATGAATATGAATGGGGAATTTTAGAAGATCTGGAAGAACCATTACAGATTAATATAGCAACTACCTTTGGATTTTTTAATGATTGTTCTGGAGGTTATGTAGCATTGGATACTGAGAATTGTAACGATGATAATGCAACACGTTGGTATTCGGATGACCAACCGGAATACAATCAAAAATTTTGGAAGTTAGTAGATGAATGGACTTTAATAGAATTAGAGGGATAGAGAAAAAGTCAAAAGAGGAGATTTTGAGTAAATGGTACAGAAACAAAGATACAAAGAGGAAAAAGGAGCTGTTGTGATTGAGGCTACATTGTCTCTTTCACTTTTCATGTTTATGATAATTATGCTGTTAAGCATGGTAAATTTGTGTACTGCACAGGCAAAAATAGGAATGGCATTAAATACAACTGCGAAGGAAATTTCGCAGTATACATATATATAGTTTGTCTGGACTAAATGATATCCAAAAGGCAAGTGTGGATGGAACAGCAGAAACCAAAGAGGATGAGGAAGAGGAGCTGTCTGCAGAGGAAGTTATAGCAATTGCTGAAGAGGGATTTAAAGCAATCAAGGATAAGAACCCAGAGGAAATGATAAAGTATACAAATGTGGAATTGCTGTATTATGCGAGACGTACTGAAAAGGCTGATGATGAAAAATTGGTGGAAGAAATAACTGATATAGTAAGCGAGGCGGACGAAGATTACAACAGTTTGGGAGTAGTAGGGCACTATGCAGCAATGGAAAATATTGAATTATATGCTCCACAGCTTATTTCAACAGAAGAGATTGATGAGTTGAATGCTATGGTGTTGGGCTCGGATTTTGCTATACTTAGAGATAATCAAGCTTATCAATACAAGGTAGAAAAAGCATACAAGCTACAAATGAGCTATGATGGCATGGAGGAGGATTACGTGCTTGTAGTATATGCCAACGGCGAATGGGAATTGGATCTTTGTATTGCTTTCATGAGGGATACATATAGCATGATTATGCAGATGAAATAGATAAAAAGAAAGTATAAATCATAACCCCATACAAGTGCTAATATACTAGTAGTAATGACTTGTATGGGGTTTTTCTATGGCAAGGAATAAGACGTCACAGAAAAAGAGAATATTTTTGAGTATATACAAAAAAGGTGAACATAGGTTATACTTAAGAATAGAAGGTTCTTGATATTTCAATAACGGAGGCGTGAAATTGTGGCGAAAAATGTAGCAATAGGAATACAAAGCTTTGAAGAAGTAATAAAAGGAAATTGTTATTATATAGATAAGACTCAATTTATAAAAGAATGGTGGGACAGTAGGGATAGTGTCACGCTGATTACTCGTCCCCGTCGTTTTGGAAAAACCATGAATATGAGTATGATAGAACAGTTCTTTTCTGTGAATTATGTAGATAGAGGAGATTTGTTTGAAGGACTTTCTATCTGGGACAATGAAGAATATAGAAAGATACAGGGAACATATCCTGTTATTTTTCTGTCATTTGCTCATATTAAAGAGGATAATTATCAGGCCACGAGAGAAAAAATAGGAAAGCTGATTAATTCAATATTTGTAGATTTTGAGTATTTGCTGGATAGTGAAAAGCTGTCAATAGATGAAAAAGAGATTATCGCAAATATGAAAAAATCAACGAATGATGTAGATATGACTTTGTCTTTGAATTTCCTTTCTAAATTTTTATATAAGCATCATAATAAAAAAGCAATTATCCTTCTTGATGAATACGATACACCTATGCAAGAAGCCTATGTAAATGGTTATTGGGATGAACTTGTGTCATTTACCAGAAGCTTGTTCAACTCTACATTTAAGACGAATCCATACTTGGAGAGAGGTCTGATGACAGGTATTACCAGGGTAAGCAAAGAATCGATTTTTTCTGACTTGAATAATTTAGAGGTAGTGACAACTACGTCAGATAAATATGCGACAAGCTTTGGATTTACAGAAGAGGAAGTTTTTGCAGCGCTTGATGAATTTGGCTTAAGTAGCGAAAAAGAACAGGTAAAATTATGGTATGATGGATTCGTATTTGGGAATTATACAGATATCTATAATCCATGGTCTGTGTTAAATTTCCTTAATAAAAAGGAGTACGACACCTATTGGGCAAATACAAGTGGAAATCGTCTGGTTAATAAGCTAATCAGAGAGGGCAATCCTGACATCAAGGAACTATTTGAAATCTTGATTAGAGGCGACGTGATAAGATGTCCAATTGATGAACAGGTTGTATATAATCAGCTGGATGATGATGAAGATGCAGTGTGGAGCTTATTACTTGCAAGTGGATATTTGAAAGTGCTGACCTACGAAAAGATGAATTTGATACCGTTAGGAAAGCCACCACTCTATGATTTACAATTAACCAATGGTGAAGTACAGAGAATGTTTATTACCATGATAAATGGGTGGTTCACACCAGCAAAAAGACAGTATAATGAATTTGTTAAAGCATTGTTAGCACAGGATTTAGATACAATGAATGAACTGATGAATCATATTAGTTGTGAGATTTTTAGCTATTTTGATACAGGAAGACGAGTATCAAAAGAAGCACAGCCGGAAAGATTCTATCATGGATTGGTTTTGGGATTGTTGGTAGAACTGCAACAGGAATATATACTGACCTCCAACCGAGAAAGTGGTTATGGTAGATATGATGTAATGCTTGAACCACGTGACAAAAATAAAGCTGCATATATTTTGGAATTTAAAGTGCATAAGCCCAAAAAAGAAGAGTCATTAGAAGAAACAGTAGAAGCGGCTCTTAAGCAAATTGAAGAGAAGCAGTACGAAGCAGATTTATGTGCCAGAGGAATTGTAAGGGAAAATATTTACAAATATGGATTTGCATTTAGAGGGAAAGAAGTACTGATAGGAGGCAGATAATGGCACTTGATAAAAGAAAAGTATAATTCATAACCCCATACAAGTGCTAATATACTATTAGTAATGACTTGTATGGGGTTTTTTATGGCAAGGAATAAAACGACACAGAAAAAGAAGATATTTGTCATGTGTATGCTTTGCATTATCGTATTGGTGGGTCTGTTAGGGAGATTGGGGTATCTGATGCTGTTTTGTTCAGAGCATTATGTAGAGCTTGCGGATGAGCTGCATGAGAGAGAAAGAGACATTAAGGCGGCAAGAGGAAGGATTATCGATGCGACAGGAACGGTGCTTGCTGACAATCGTACGGTGTGTACGATTTCAGTGATTCATAGTCAGATTGAGAATCCGGAAGAGGTAATCGAGGTGTTGAGCAGAGAGCTTGATTTGTCAGAAGAGTATGTCCGAAAGAGAGTAGAGAAATATTCTGCACGAGAACGAATTAAGAGCAATGTAGATAAGGAAACAGGTGATGTGATACGAAATCTTGACCTTGCAGGGGTGAAGGTGGATGAGGATTATAAACGGTATTATCCTTTTGGTGACTTGGCATCCAAGGTGCTTGGTTTTACGGGTGGTGATAATCAGGGGATTATCGGCTTGGAAGTGAAATATGAGGAATATCTGACCGGAGAAAAGGGGCAGATTCTGACACTTACGGATGCGAAAGGCATTGAGCAGGAGGGAATGGGTGAGAAACGACAGGAGCCGATTGCAGGAAATGACTTGTATGTCAGTATTGATGTAAATATTCAGAAGTATGCGACACAGCTTGCTAAGCAGGCGTATGAGACGAAACAGGCAGCAGGAGTGTCGATTATTGTGATGAATGTAAAAAATGGCGAGATATTGGCAATGGCAGATGTACCGGAATTTAATCTGAATGAGCCGTTTACTCTGATACCGGAGCTGGAAGAGGCAAAAGCCTCTTGTACGACACAGGAGGAAGAGCAGAATCTGTTAAACCAGATGTGGCGAAATGGCTGTATCAATGATACCTATGAGCCGGGTTCGATATTTAAGATTATTACGGCAGCGGCATCCTTAGAGGCAGGGACGGTGACTCTGGAAGATGGGTTTAGCTGTCCTGGTTTCACGATTGTAGATGATAGGCGTATTCGATGTCATAAGGCGGGAGGACATGGACAGCAGACCTTTGTGGAGGCGACGATGAATTCTTGTAATCCGGCATTTGTGGCATTAGGTCTTAGACTTGGTGCAGAGCGTTATTACAACTATTTTGAACAGTTCGGTATGAAGCAAAAAACAGGAATTGATTTGCCTGGAGAAGCGGGGACAATTATGCATAAGCTGGATAATATTGGAGAGGTGGAGCTTGCGACCATTTCTTTTGGGCAGTCGTTTCAGATTACACCGGTTAGATTAATGGCAACAGTTGCAGGTATTATCAATGGTGGAGATGTGGTAACACCACATTTTGGAGTACGTGTAATGAACGAGGAGAAAGATATCATAGAAGAGTTTCAATATCCTGTTATGAATGATATTGTAACGGAAGATACCTCGGAAAAAATGCGGTATATATTGGAACAGGTAGTAGAAAACGGTGGTGGTAAGAATGGCTATGTAGAGGGTTTTCGTGTGGGTGGAAAGACCGCGACCAGTCAGACGTTACCAAGAGGAACAGGTAGATATATTTCCTCTTTTCTAGGCTTTGCGCCTGCGGATAATCCACAGGTTATGGCAATGGCAATCATTGATACCCCGCAGGGGCAATATTATGGAGGCCAGATTGCAGCCCCAATCGTACGACAGCTTTTTGAAAATATTCTTCCTTATTTAAATGAGATGGGGTATAATCTAACAGTATCCTATCAAAAATAAGCACCTGTGAAACAGGTATTTATTTTTGAGGATACTGTTAGCGACAAAAACAGAAGTGCGAAGCACGGATTTTGCGAAGCAAAATGTTTTTGGAGCTTTAAGAGTGTTATCTTTGAGGAGAGAATAATTATGGTAGATTTAACGGGTAAGCGAGTAATCGTAGTAGGAACAGGAATCAGTGGTATTGGTTCAGCAGGATTGTTAGA
>JAXJRB010000099.1:0-8341 GCA_036310845.1 Lachnospiraceae bacterium
CGTAAAAATAGTGTGTGCCAGCGCACACACTTTAGCAAGAATTTCTAGCGAAATTCTTGTTTAACTACCTCTACGTTACAGCAATTTCCTATTATTTAAAAATAGTGTGTGCCAGCGCACACACTTTAGCAAGAATTTCTAGCGAAATTCTTGTTTAACTACCTCTACGTTACAGCAATTTCCTATTATTTAAAAATAGTGCATGCCAGCGCATGCACTTTGGCAAGAATTTCTTTCGAAATTTTTGTTTAACTACCACTATGTAACAGCATTTTCCTATTACATAAAAAGTGTTGACTCAGCGGCAATCACTTAAAAAAGAGGAATATGGCCTCCCATATTCCTCTTTTTTCTCTTATCTTTCCCATTTATCGCACAGCGCATTAATCTGATCTGCAAACTTCGCCAAATCCTTATTCGCACCACCTTCATTCTTATGAATAACGGACATAAGCCTCTGTCCTGCTGCCAACAAGCGCTGGAATACATCCGATACAATAAATACACGCTTCTTCACCAGAACCGGAGCTGCTTCATATTCAATCGTATTGGTAATCAGGTCAAACCGTGTCCCCGAATATGGTGCATAAGCACGCTGTCCATGTTCAATCTTCAAACACTCCGAAAACAGATTACATACACTGTCTTCACCATGCACAATAAATACTCTTGCCGGTTTCTTTTCAAACGCATTCACCCATTCAATCAAACCATTCTTATCTGCGTGACCACTCATACCCGGAAGCTGTCTGATATCTGCTCTTACCTCAACGCTTTCGCCAAAAAGCTTAACCTCCTTCACCCCATCAACAAGCACACGTCCCAGGGTTCCTGCTGCCTGATATCCAACAAATAAAATGGTACATTCAGGTCTCCATAAGTTATGTTTTAAGTGGTGTCGGATTCTACCTGCCTCACACATACCACTGGCAGAAATAATTACCTTCGGTTTCTCATCAAAATTAATCTGTTTTGACTCATCACTCGTAATTGCAAGCTTTAATCCCGGAAATGTCAGCGGATTAATTCCTGACTTTACCAGTTCCATAGCCTCTTCATCATAACAGCTATAGATATTTTTCTGAAAGACTCCTGTTGCCTCCACCGCAAGCGGACTATCCACATATACCTCAAATTTCGGATACATTGGAATCAAGTTATCAGCCTTAATCTTACGCAAAAAGTACAGCATTTCCTGTGTTCTTCCTACTGCAAAGGACGGAATCACAACATTTCCTCCTCTTGCAAAGGTCCGATTAATTACATCTGCAAGATCCTGTACATACTCTGGCTTTTCTGACGAATGAAGTCTATCTCCATAAGTGGATTCCATTACTACATAATCCGCATCCTTGGTATAAATAGGGTCCTTAATCAAAGGCTGGTCCTTATTACCAATATCCCCAGAAAAGACAATCTTTTTCGTTATATCACCCTCTGTCAGCCATACCTCGATGCTGGATGACCCAAGCAAATGCCCTATATCTGTAAAACGAATCGAAATCCCTTCACTTATCTCTACTACCTTATCATAATCACAAGGAACCAGTCTTCGAATAATGCCATCCGCATCTTCCATCGTATAAGCCGGCTCAATTGCCTGCATGCCAGAGCTTCTCTTGGCTTTTCTATTCTTCCACTCTGCTTCCTGCATCTGAATATGTGCACAGTCACGAAGCATAATCGAACACAAATCAACCGTTGCTTCTGTAGTATATACGTGCCCCCTGAATCCCCTTGCATATAAAAGAGGAAGATTTCCCGAATGATCTACATGCGCATGTGTCAAAAAGACATAATCAAGCTTTGCTTCATCCACCGGAATATCACAACATTCAAATGGATTTGCTCCCTGCTGCATACCACAATCAACCAAAATGTTCTTTCCACAGGCCTGTATATAATGACAGCTTCCCGTAACCTGATGGTCTGCACCTATAAAAGTCATTTTCATAGCGAATACCTCCTATCTGTTACTGTCCATTCCTTTCCTGCAACCTTTAATTACACCTTACACTCAAATATCTTTTAATAATATTTTATCATATTCTATCCACAAATGAAGAAATTTATAGTAAATATCTCCATTTTTATTCCACTTTCCATAATATATGGTAAAATAGAACAAAATGTGATTAACATAAGAAAGGCATAGGTATTATTATGAAATTCAGTAATGGTTGCTGGCTTGAGCAGGAAGGCTGTGAATGCTTTGCTCCACAACAAGCTTATTTCACAAAAGCAGAAAAAGATAAAGTTATAATATGCGCACCAACCAGCCGAATCCATAATAGAGGATGTACCCTAGATGGTATTAATCTCACCTTAGTAATTACTTCCCCTATGGAAGAAGTTCTTCGTGTGCAAACCTATCATCATCTTGGCGCAGTCGTACAAGAACCAGCATTCGAAATCCTGGAAACTACTATTCCACTTCACATTAATGAAAAGAATGACCATATTATCATCACAAGCGGTTCACTTGCATTGGAAATCGGAAAAAACGACTGGTACATGAAATATACAAGAAATGGAAAACTTATCACCGAGTCAAAGGGACATGACCTTGCTCTTATGAAAACAGACTGGAAGGGCTTCGCATACGATAAAGGTGATCATACAAACACCTATATGAGACAGCAGTTAAGCATCGGTGTTGGCGAGTTAATCTATGGTCTTGGTGAACGTTTCACTCCTTTCGCCAAAAACGGTCATTCTGTTGATATTTGGAATACTGACGGCGAAACCACCACAGAACAGTCCTATAAAAATATTCCATTTTATGTTTCAAATAAAGGCTATGGTGTATTTGTAAATCACCCGGAAAAGGTTTCTTTTAAAGTTGGTACCGAAATGGTATCAAGAACGGCATTTTCTGTAAAAGGTACTTACCTTGATTACTTCCTTATCAATGGACCTTCCATGAAGGAGGTACTTGTTCGTTATACGGACATTACAGGAAAACCATCTCTTCCGGCTCCTTGGATCTTTGGTTTATGGCTTTCCACTTCCTTTACTACCAATTACGACGAAGAAACTGTTGATGTCGTACGTCACTTTACAAGACTCAAAGCCAAATTAATACCTTACATTTACCAAACTGCTATTCATGCTTCCAAGACAGGTATTCCTGCCATGAGAAGTATGGTTCTGGAATATACCAATGACAAAAACTGTCAGCACTTGGATAAACAATATATGTTTGGTGATAGTCTGTTAGTTGCTCCAATCTTTAACGAAGAAAGTCGTGCCGAATACTATCTTCCAAAGGGCGTTTGGACAAACTTCTTTACCGGGAAGGAATATAAAGGCGGTACATGGATTGAAGAAACTCATAGCTACTTAAGTATTCCTCTTATGGTTCGTGAGAATTCTATCGTCGCTATTGGCGCTCATGATAACAGACAGGACTATGATTATGCAAATGGATGCGAGCTTCGTGTCTACGCACTCCATGATGGTGCAAAAGCTGATACAATCATATACGGCTCGGAAAATGTTCCTGAATTAACAGCTTCCGTAAAGCGCCAGGGACATACCATTCTTGTAACAAGCGACGGAAACAAGCCGTATACAATCCGTATGGTAAATCTTCACGTTGCAACTGCCATGAATGGACTTATCGTAATCGATGGAAATGATTCTATCATTGCACCTGATAAAGGTGCTAACGTAATAGAACTTACTTTCTAAAATAATTTTTATCTAAAAACAAATGACACAGACGTCCTATCAGGACTCTGTGTCATCTTTTTAGTTCTTACTGAATAACAAACAACTCATGCAAAGCTCTGGTTGCTGCAACATACAAAAGCTTTGCAAGCTTTGGATTGTCTTTATAGCCTTTTAAATCCGGTTTCCATAGTAATACACAGTCGAACTCTAAGCCTTTTGTCTGCTGTACTGTCAACACGGTAACTCCCTTGGAAAATCCACTCTTTTCCGTATCCTCCAGCTTTATTCTGCCGTGAAGTCTCTTTCTGACATCATCTGCCGTTGCACTATCAAAGCACACAACTGCAATTGTCTCATAACCCTTTTCCTGCATTTCCTGCACGATTTCTTCTGAAATACCAAGCGCTTCTTCTGTTGAAATACTGTCTACCATATGAACCGGTTCACCGTGACGAATAACCGGCTCTATCTTATAAGCACCTCTTGACGCACTATCAAGCAGCTTTCCTGCAAACTCTGATATTTCAATCGTATTACGGTAGCTCTTTGCCAATACTCTAAAATCATCCGTTGCTTCACAGAATATCTTATCCTTCATATCACGCCAGTCATTCATACCAAATTCATAATTTACGTTCTGAGATACATCTCCCATAATCGTAAAAAAGCACTGTGGCAGAACCGTTCGCAGCACATAATATACACTAGCTCCAAAATCCTGCGCCTCATCAATAAACATCTGTCCAAACTCTTCATCCGGTTTCTTTTGTATTGTTCGATAATAAATCAACACCAAAGCCGCCACATCATAGACATCAAAACACCCTTTATGAAGCTTTGTTATCACTGGTGCCACATCAATATAATACGCCTTACCATAAGCTTCCAAAAAACGTTCATAAATCGTTACAATACTCCCTTTATACTGATGTGAGCCAAAATAATTCTTATACTGCGCAAGCTTTTTCCCATAAATCCCAACTTCTTCTCTGTCCATACACTGTAGCTTAATTCTAGACCGAAGTCTCTCATCCAAAGTAACCAGCAAGCGATTAATGGAATAATCCGGATTATCCTCTATAAACTTGTCATTATTCTTTTGGGATAGCAATGTTCCTAAATCCTTATCTATAACTGCACTATTTCCTAGGAGATTCCTTCTAAGCTTTGCCAGATAACTCTCAAGCTCCTTTGCAAATAGCATTTTACTCTTCCACGCACAGTTCGTATCAGGTTCCACCAGCTGATTTTTTTTCTTCCACTCACGTTTTAACAGATATGTCAACAGCCCGTCCATTCTCATATGTTTCACATCATAAACATCAAGCTCCGGTAATCCACCTGTAATATAATCAATCAAAATGTCACTGCCACCGACAATACAGAATTCATTCGATGCAAAACGTTCCTTATAGTTGTACATAATATAAGAAATTCTATGCATTGCGACCGTTGTCTTTCCACTTCCTGCCACTCCTTGTACGATGACATTATGAAATGGATTCTCACGAATAATTGCATTCTGCTCCTTTTGAATCGTAGCAATAATATCACCCAGAACAGCATCTCGATTCTTGCTCAGATACTTGACTAACAATTCGTCGTTTGCTGCCACATCACTGTCATAATAGCCGTTTAAGGTTCCGTTCTCGATATCATACGTACGTTTCAATAATAAGTCTATGTTATACTCGCTTCCATCCGGTATCGAATAACTCCCTTTGCCAAGCTCATTCTCATAATAAACCGTCGAAATAGGTGCTCGCCAATCCACCACTACCACATTTGTTTGGTCTTTTTGTACACCATTCTTCCCGATGTATATTGACTCATATAATCGTTCGTCTAGATTCTTGTAATCAATTCTCCCAAAAAATGGTCGCTCATAAGCAGCCTGATTCTTTGCAAGCTGATTCCTACTATGCTCCTCCAAACTTTTCGAGGTAAACATTTGATCATAAAGCTCGACGTTACCACTCTGTACTTCATCAAACAAAGCCTGTGTTTCTTCATGCCTTTTTTCCACCTGCTGTTCATACATTAGAATATTATTTCTAATAATCTCCCTGCATTCCTGCAAATGTTTTTCTTCCTGTTGTCTTTCCATCTGTGTGTTATTCATCATTTTTCCACTCTTTCTGAATCACACGAATTTGTCCTTTACACAAATTCGCTGTGCAAAATATCTTATGTTTCTAGATTTTTCGCACGTATTTCTCGTTGCATTTTGGCATAATTGCCTCTGTACTGCTTACATACACACTTCCCACAGCCGCATATCCTATGGGGTTATGTATTTGAGTTCTTTGTTCAACCTTGTTTTTATTACTGCTATGACACACCGAAGCACAGCTTCTTAGCTACTCATTCAAAGCTTGAACTTATAATGGTTACTGTATGTTGTGTTTCAGTAACTATTATAAGTATACTAAATTCTTATGATATTACTAGACTTTTATTTTCATTTATGCTATGCTGTATAGTGAAGTTTCGCCTAAGAGCACTTTAGTTTGCTAAAGTGCTCTTTTTTCTATTGTGTGTAGAAATTGTTACCACTATGCTACATCATTTATCTATTACAAAAATACCCCCCGGCCATTTTTCAAAGCCAGAGGGCACATTCATTCTTATTCACAGTATAATTCAATTCGTTCACATTTCTCGCCATTCATCCGAAAAGAAAGCTTTTCATTCTCTCCATACGTATAAATGATAAAGTTTGGATCCATGAGATAATCAATTCCATAAGCCGCCTCAATATCTGCTCTTGTACTTCCTATCCCAACTCCCGATAATGTTTTTTCTTCTCCGCAATACTGAATACTACTTACAATATCTTTTCCATTTCTAGGATTTGTCGAAAGAACAATCCCCTTATAGGTATATGTTTTATCGCTTCCGATTCTAGGATTACTTACTGTTTCTACAAAACAATCCGGTGCACCCAGTTCATTCATCAATTGATTTATTTCTTCATCTAATCTTACAATCGTTCCTTGAATATCAGCCGCAAAATCTGATTCATCTACCTTTGAATCTGCTGTCTCTCCTATATTCTCAGATTGTACTACCAAATACGTTTCTTCCACTGTAGCATCTACTGTCCATGCTTCTTTTTCTTCCTCATGGTTTTCTTGTTTTGATTCTATCATTCTTTCCTTTCCCGATTGCTTTGACAAAGATGCTACCACCTCATCCTTTATCACTATAATCTGTGGTTCCATTGCCACAACAGAATCCATAGAAAACGTAGCTCCACTTGCAGTAATGCTCCATATTATAAAAGTCAAAAATCCCACAAATACACACTTTTTCTTCATGCGAATCCCTCCGTTATCTATTGCTTCCCTTTACCGACTATATTTCCATTTCAAAGAGTGTATTTTGATTATATATTTTCACAAATCGTCTGTCAATTTTACTCATTTACAATCTTTTGTGTGTATTTTCGTCACTTTACACACTTTACAACTCATAATTATATATTATGCAAACTATTCTAGGCAAAAGTTATAAAACGGAAGGTTAAATGGTCCCGCAAACGCAATTGGCTTTGTCTATTTTTTTTGTTTGTCCAGTAACTCTCTTAATGCATCCTCACTTTCACTTACCCAAGCATCCTCTTCTTCTTCATTCAATCCAAGATATTCAGCCAGTGTACATTCTTCATCACTCATTCCCCAATCATAGCTGTAATCATCTATTGCTTCAAACTCAATCTCTCCCGCAAGATATAACTCCTTGAACTTCTTCTCCATTTTGCTACCTCCTTATATTCTCTACTTGTATCATACATCACTTTCTCTTCTCTTTGCAAAGCTTATTTCATTAAATTTGAGTTTAGTGAGCCATGCTGTTCTGGGGCTAAATTGCTCGGTGGGAGCTTGCTCACATAAGAGCAACTTTAGACACGGAACAATACGGCGAACGCCGTATCAACGAGCAGCTTTGCTGCGAGTGGTGCATGGCTCACAGATATGCCAATTCACTTGTCGGGAGCTTGCTCACATAAGAGCAACTTTAGACACGGAACAATACGGCGAACGCCGTATCAACGAGCAACTCTGTTGCGAGTGGTGCATGGCTCACAGATATGCCAATTCACTTGTCGGGAGCTTGCTCACATAAGAGCAACTTTAGACACGGAACAATACGGCGAACGCCGTATCAACGAGCAGCTTTGCTGCGAGTGGTGGCATGGCTTAGACATAGTGTGTGTTAAGTGCTGCACCACACTTTGAATAAAGTTATATTTTGTTTGGACATATACATGGAAAAGTATTATAAAATGTCCAATAATCTACTCTTTTTAGTAAAAAAAAGCTTTGTTTGGACATATACAAAAAAAAATATTTCTGCTATGTCCACAAAATAAGTAAAATTTGGACATAGTAAGAAGTTTGAGCTTGTATATGTCCAATCTGGTGAATGTTATAGAAAAATACCTATTATTTTGGACATTTAAGCTATTGTTAATCATATACATCTTTCCTCCTACTAGAGGTGATTAGGGACTTGCCCCCATTAGAAACGTGCGCCGCTAGGCGTAGAACAAAGTGGACAAGTCCACATCATCTCCCTAAATCCCTCTCTCTAGAGGGACTTGTTCACTTTGTCGCGCGAATCGCATATCACGAAGTGATAATTTCCTTATGCGATTCTGCGC
>JAXJRB010000100.1:0-30793 GCA_036310845.1 Lachnospiraceae bacterium
GCAAAGGACGTAAGGCTGGCAAATGCAGAACTGATTATTACATCGCCTTTTGGACGAACTTTGCATAGTGCAGCAATTTTGTCCAAAGAGTTAAATATAGATATGAAGGTTGAAACGGATTTACATGAATGGTTAGCAGATTGACAGTGAGGAGGTATGTTTTATGGATACAAATTTGAATGTTGCTATTGCACCAAAGGATTCAACGTTTCAAGTAAGAATAAATTCAGAAATTAAAAGAGCGGTTGAGGATATTTATGCAAAACCGGAATGACATTGACAGATGCATTTAACACCTTTATACAGCAGTCTTTAAATGTTGAAGGTCTTCCTTTTATCGTTACCCAAAATAGCAAAGAAGCGTTGAGGGAACAAGCTGTTGCCATTCTGATGCTTGATTTGAAGCGAGCAGAGGAACGAGCTGAAATGGAAGGTTGGATTGATGCAGATGATTTGGAACGGGAATTGGGGGTAATTGATTGAAAAAGATAAAATATACTCCTGATGCAATAAGAGGGCTTTGCGATTATGAAGAAAAGGGTCCTGAAGTATCGAAAATGTTTGATGTAGTGTCAGACTATCGGTATATATTTGTGTCTAGAAATTATGTATTTTATAGGATAGAAGATAAATACATTCGAAAAATTAATCTTTATCATGAGAAAGAGGATATCATAAAGAAATCTGTCTTTATGATATCCTCTTGCACTATATAGAATATAGTACCATGCCCAAACAGGCAGAACTTAAAATCAATACAATAGGAGAGGTTTCAGTATGTTTTTTTGCTTTCACTATAAATTGTAAGATAAATATAATAAAAAGTATTATAAGCCCTCTTATGTCCAAGGAAACTGAGGATTCAAACTGTTGTATGCTAAAAATTGTACTGAAAAACAATATTATGGATGTAGATAAAATTAAGCCAATAACACATGGTCTGATGCCACTCAAAAAAGCCTGAACACCTTTATATTTAAGCAGATTGCGAATAAGAGTTGCAACCAGCAAAATGATGATAAAGGATGGAAGCACAACTCCCAAGGTGGCAATGAAAGAGCCAAGAAGCCCGCCTTGTGATGCTCCGATAAAGGTTGCCATATTCACAGCAATCGGACCGGGCGTGGATTCTGATACGGCAACCATATTTAAAAAATCAGATTCTGAAAGCCAGTTGTGAGATAAAACCTGCTCTCTAATCAGAGAAATCATGGCATATCCGCCACCAAAGGATACAGCTCCGATTTGTAAAAAAGTCAAAAATAGTTCAAGATAAATCATTTGGAACGCTCCTTATTCACAGATAATGATTGAAATAAATATAAAACAACGCCACATATACCACAGATAAGAATGTAATATATGGTGGAAAAATTTACAGCCAGAATGGAGGTTATTATCATTGCTGACATAACAGCAATAATGGTAATCACATTAAATGGAGTTTTGGAAATTCCTTTCAGCAATTTTACTCCGGCAGAAAAAATAAGGTAAATAACACAGATCTGTATTCCTTTAAACGCATTTGCCACAAGTGTTAATGATAAGAATTTATCAAAAAAGAGTGATATCACATATATAATTGCAAAGGACGGAATACATACGCCGACAGTTGCAATAAGAGAACCTCTAAAACGAAGTACTCTGTAGCCAATATAAGTAGCTGCATTGATCGCAATCGGTCCCGGTGTTGATTCGGCGATAGCCACCATGTCGAGAAATTCATTTTTTTCGATCCATTTTCTGCGGGAAACAAATTCGTTTTCGAGTAGAGCAATCATGGCATAACCACCGCCAAAGGTAAATAAACCAATTTTTAACATTGTAATAAATAAGTCAATATATTTCTTCATTTTATTTCCCGTTCCTTTGATATAAATTCGTTATTACAAAGATAAGAATAATTCCAAGCAGAATCATGAGTAGTGACCAAAATGG
This sequence comes from Lachnospiraceae bacterium, assembly GCA_036310845.1. GTDB lineage: Bacteria > Bacillota > Clostridia > Lachnospirales > Lachnospiraceae > COE1. The sequence goes on from JAXJRB010000100.1 coordinate 1,939, forward strand.
GGATGGTGTTATCAAACCAATAAGTTCACCACGGTTATCCCCACGTAAATATTCGAGAAAATATCTGAATATGCCGTACGAGATTAGGTAAAGACTCAGGTTATGCATAAAATCCTTTTTCAGCAGCAGAAAAAATACCTGCAGCAATGGATATAAGACTGCTGTAAAATATAAAATCGGTAAATTGTGTATCAATCTGTTTTTTCTTTGTAAGAAAGAATAAAATAAAGTACGCAAACAAAATGCTAATGGCAATCATAATGCCATACATATGAATATTTAAAAATAAAGGTTCCGGTAACATCTTGCTTCTCCCTGATAATCAAAAATTATACGATTCCCATAGCTATTTCAACACCTAGTGCTACAATGACAACCAATGCAGAAATAATGAATCCATGTATCATTGGTCGTATCCCTGCCTTTTTCATATTTGAGAAGGAAGTGTTTAAACCGATTGCTGCAAGTGCACAGACCATCAGGAATTTACTTAGAGCTTTTGTTCCCGATATCACTGTTGCAGGAATAGGGAAAATACTTGCAATGCAGGACATGATAACAAAACCAATAATAAACCAAGGGAATATTTTTTTGATGCTAAAGTTTGCTTTGATGGAGCTATTATTTTGGCATGTTGCCTGAGCTTCTTTACGTTTCAGGTTGAGTTGGATAAATGCAAAGGTAATGACGGTTGGTATAATGGCGAGTGTTCTTGTGAGCTTTACCATTGTTGCAAAATCACCTGCACCCTCTGAAAAAGCATATCCGGTTGCTACAACGGAAGAGGTATCATTCACTGCTGTTCCTGCCCAAATGCCAAAGGCTTCATCTGTCATGCCAAGTGCTCTGCCCATAATAGGGAAAAGAACAATCATAGCCATATCGAAGAGGAAAGTGGCGGACATAGCATAAGCAACATCGTTATCATCGGCATCAATCGTAGGTGCGATTGCAGCTATGGCAGAACCGCCGCATATGCCTGTACCTGCTGAAATTAAATTGGATAATTTCCAGTTTAAGCCCAGTGCCTTACCGATAAAATACCCTCCACCAAAACAGGTCAGTAATGTAAAAATCATGACAGTTAAAGACATTTTTCCCACATGCAGTATGGTAGTGATGTTTAGGGAAAGCCCCAGTAATATAATGGCAAATTTCAATATTTTTTTTGAAGTAAATTTTAAACCATCTGAAAACAGGGTGGTGTTGTGTAAATAATGATTGAGGAACATACCGATAAACATTGCAATTACAGCAGAACCAATCAAGTGAATTGGCAGAATGTTTTCTATCCAGCAGGCAAGAAACGCAATTACTGCTGATAATATAATTCCGGGAATGTGTTTTAAAAATTTCATAATGGTCTCCTTTTGATTTTAATCCATATTGTTTATACTGCAATTGTGTGATAAAATCAAATTATCATTTATTATCGGATGATAATTTGATTTTATGGAGGGCGTATGCTGGATTACAGAGTATCAACATTTCTTACTTTATATGATGAAATGAATTATAGGCGCACAGCAGAAAGATTAAATATGACACAGCCGGGTGTCACACAGCATATTCATTATCTTGAAAATTATTATGGTGTGAAGCTTTTCGAATATAATGGTCGTACACTTTCAAGAACAAAAAATGCGGAACAACTTAAGAGATATTTTGACAGTATTAAAGTGCAGGAAAAAGATGTCTGCACAAGCTTTTGTACTAATGATTTGGTTCATATCACAGTTGGAGCAACAAAAACTATTGGTGAATTTGTAATTGTTCCGGAGGTGCGAAGGTTTCTTATGACACCAAATTGCAATATGGATTTGTATGTTGATAATACAGAAACCTTGTTACATATGCTGGAACAGTCGAAACTGGATTTTGCAGTTATAGAAGGTGTTTTTGATAAATCCAGATATGGCTATCATCTTTATAAAAAGGAGTCCTTTGTGGGTATTTGTGCAAAGAATCACCCTTTTGCAAATTGGGAAGTCACTTTAGAAGATTTGTTTCATGAAAAAATTGTTGTGAGGGAACCCTTCTCAGGAACAAGAATGTTACTGCAAAATGCAATAACAGACAGAGGATTTTCTTTGGATAGTTTCAAACAATGTACATCAATAAATAATTTCTCGGTTATCTGCGATGTGGTGGCAAATACTCATGCAATAACCTTTGCATATGAACCGATTGCAAGATGTCGTGATGATATTACAACGTTTACGGTTTCAGATTTTCAGATAAGTGGAGAATTTAATTTTGTGTATTGCAATGAGCATATTGCGAGGAAGAAAATAGAAGCTATATTTAATTAAAAAGTGAAGTGAAATTTCAGTAATACGTTCTGTTGCTGTGATGATTTTTCTACGATATACTCCTTCAAAAAGGAGTGTGCTCTTATGGGTAGAGAAATTTACGACATCGTCAATGATATGGCGGAAGTGTTAAATGCATCGCAGATGCAAAGATTACAAGAGGTTCTGGTAAAACGCTTATCTGAAAAGGCTACATCAGATTGTGCACAGACCACGAATGTGGAATTTTTGGATATGTTTTTAACTGCAAAGCATTTAGAAGGGTGTTCTATTTGTGTCGTTAAATAAACCTCATAGCAGATTAACTGAAAGTGGTGTTGAATTAAGGTTACGAGAAATGGGTAAGAAGTTGGGCGTAGAAAAGGTACACCCACATAAGTTCAGAAGGACTATGGCAACCAGAGCGATTGAGAAGGGCATGCCAATTGAACAGGTGCAGAAGATATTGGGACATGAACAGATAGATACAACACTTAGATATGCTATGGTTAATCAAAATAATGTGAAACTGTCGCATAGAAAATTCATTTCGTAGGAGTTGCAAGTGACGTTGAAATAATTTGATAAAATAGGTTGAATTTATCCTAGATAAAGTGATATACTATCTATATAAAATAATGGAGGTGTTCATATGACAGTAGATACAAACACAATGGTTTCAATTACAGAAGCAAATCAGAACTTTTCAAAAGTTGCAAGATTAGTAGATGAGCTTGGCTCAGTTGTTATACTTAAGAATAATGCACCAAGATACTTGGTAATAGATTTTAGCAAAGCAGATGACAGTGCTGTAGCTAAGGATGAAGATGTGCTTGAAATTTCAAAAAGATTACTTGCACAGAATAAAGAGGCTTATGAGGTGCTTGCTAAATGAAAAGATTGAATAAAGATCAGATTTTGATGCTTCATTCACAGCTTATTGAACAGACTGGCGGAACTGTTGGTGTAAGAGATTTCAATTTGTTGGAGTCTGCTATAGAGACTCCGTTTTAGGTATTTGGCGAAGAAGAGCTATATCCAACGATTCAAGTAAAAGGTACACGTCTGGGCTATGGTTTAATAAAGAATCATTGTATGTTGGATGGAAACAAGCGAATAGGAACACATGTGATGCTTGTGTTCTTTGCCTTAAATGGAATCGAATTACGATATACGCAAAAAGAATTGTATGAAATGGTTCTCGCAGTAGCAGATGGAAGTTTGGAATATGAAGATATGCTTAAGTGGATACTGGAGCATCAAGCATAATTAATTATTATTAGTTACATGCTTGGTTTTATTGTATGTATGTTTGTTTTTAGTGTGTTGATAATGCTAATGGCAGCTAAATAGGTATTAAAATCACGAGATGTTCCCAAATTATTGGGGCAGTCAGAGTGTCCAAAGCAATAGAAGCTTCAAAGATAGATAATCAGAAGAATATATTGAAAAACAAGCATTTGCGGGAATGATACGAATCGTATCACGCATGTGAAAGAGCGTTTCTTTCATAGTTTTACACTTTTTGATAAGGTGGAGTTGTCGGAAAGACAAGCCAAAACAGAAAGGATGTAAAATTATGAATAAGAGCGAAAAAAAGAGTCTGTTGATGGGAAGCATATCCCTTGCAATGTTTGCAGTATGGACAGTTTTGATTCTGACTGTGGATGTGCAGCCGCTTGGTCAAAACGGAACAAGTATTGGATTTGCGACATTCAATTGCTGGTTTCACCATTTTACAGGGGTAAACATGGCAATTTATACGATTACCGATTGGATGGGGCTGGTGCCTGTTGTAATATGCCTTATTTTCGCAGGGATTGGACTGGTACAGTTGATCAAAAGAAGAAGCCTTTTCAGGGTGGATGCAGATATCATGATTTTGGGTGTGTATTTTGTCATCGTGTTCTTGGCATATGCGATTTTTGAAATTATCCCAATCAATTATAGACCGATTTTAATAGAAGGAAGGATGTAGGCTTCTTATCCATCCTCAACTACCTTGTTGGTATTAAGTGTAATGCCTGCCTTGGTCGAGCAAATTCAGCGTAGACTTTCTGGCATTAGGGTGAAACAAATCATAACGATTGCGGCAATCGCTTTTTCGGTATTCATGGTGACTGGGAGATTGATTTCCGGAGTACATTGGTTTACGGATATCGTAGGTGGTGAACTGCTAAGTGCCGGATTGTTTAAGCTTTATAAAGCGGCAGTTATGCTGGCATTAAAAGAAAGATAGAATCAGTATGGGAGGTGCAGGTTTTGGAATTTCATGAAAAGCTTCAGGAATTAAGAAAAAGTCGAGGCTTGACACAGGAAGAATTAGCCGAGGCATTATATGTTTCTAGAACCGCTATTTCAAAATGGGAGTCCGGAAGGGGATATCCAAGCATAGATTCGTTAAAGGAAATATCCAGCTATTTTTCTGTATCAATTGATGATTTGTTATCCGGAGAACAATTGATTTTCATAGCGGAAAAAGAAAATAAATCAAATCTCAATCGTGTATGCGATTTGTTATTGGGGTTTGTTGACTTGTTTTCGCTGATGCTGATATTTCTTCCGCTGTATCCCAAACCGGTCAATGGATATATCTATTCGGTAAATCTCTTTGGGTATGTAGATGGCAATGCTTTCATAATCAGAATCTATTGGGCATTGTTTATCAGCTTGACGATTACCGGAATCGTGAAAATACTAATGGTCTATTTCAAATTTGAAAAGGACAAAAAAGCGGTTACATTCATCTCTGTAGGACTCAGTATAATTGCTGTTTTGTTTTTGGCGATGGCGAGAGAGCCGTATGCGATAACAGTAACGTTCCTGTTATTGCTTATCAAAGGCATTTTGCTTTATAAGCAAGCTAAGGCAGGTCGATAGGATATTGTGCCCTACAACTTTCAGTCTTACGGAGAGATTGAAAGCAACTGAAGATTTGAATTTGTGGAGGTGATATTGTGTTGGATATGATAAATGGAGAAAATCTTCCAGGCTACAAAAAAAAATCTTTTGCAATTCCATATAACGGAGGAGAAATATGGATCGAGAATCTTGATGGGATGTATGGATATGAAGAATTGGTGTTATGCAAGTTAGATGGCGATATCAAGTCATTTACAAGACCATCATCAACGTCATATATCTGTTTTGTTTTTTATGAAACTATAGTCACGGAACACATTATAGATGCTGTGAAACGGTCGGTTCTTGAATGTGGGAAACGATTTGTGAAAATTGCTTTTGTAGGGCTTGATAAAAAAAGTAAACGAAGACTAAAAAACGAACTGAAAGGTAAAGGTTTTGTCGTAAACTTTTTAGAAGGATTGGAAGATGCCAAACAATGGCTTTTGTGAAATAGTCAACTTTCAGTCTTACGGAGAGATTGAAAGCAACTGAAGATTTGAAGTTGTAGGTGAGTGGATATGAAAAAATTATATATAATCGGCGGAACAATGGGAGTCGGCAAAACTGCTGTTAGCCAGCAACTAAAATCTGATTTACCCAATAGCGTATTTCTTGATGGGGATTGGTGTTGGGATGCAAATCCTTTCCACGTAACCAATGAAACCAAAGCAATGGTAACAGATAATATTTGTTACTTACTAAATAACTTTTTACATTGCTCTGCTTATGAAAATGTGATTTTCTGCTGGGTAATGCATCAACAGTCCATCATAGATTCTATCCTGGAAAAATTGGACACACAAAACTGTGAGGTGAAATGTGTTTCACTTATTGCTGATGAAGCCAATTTGCGAAGGAGATTGACTAAAGATGTGGAAAAAGGTATTCGTTCTAAAGATGTAATTGAGAGAAGCGTAGCAAGAATACCGATGTATGAAACACTCAACACGATAAAAATTGATACAAATGAAAAATCGGTGTCTATGATTGCAAATGAAATTGAGCAGTTATGATGTAGCCAAAGACCCGTTTGTAGGAAACAGAAACTTTCAGGCTTTTGGTGAATTTGAAAGCACGCATGAATTTGAATTTGGCGAGGTGATTAAGATGATAGATATTACTGCTTGGATGCATAACTTCTTGCAGGCATTAAATGAGACATTTGAAAATCGTGTGTGGTTTGTTGGTCTGCAAGGCAGTTATGGTCGTGGTGAAGCAACAGAAACGAGCGACATTGATATTGTTGTAATTCTGGATGAATTATCTGCTATGGACATTCAAACTTATAATGACATGTTGGATACCCTGTCTCACAGGGAACTGATTTGTGGTTTTCTTTCAGGGAAAAAGGAAATTATGAATTGGGAGCCATCTGACCTGTTCCAGTTTTGCAATGACACCACTCCAATCAAGGGAAGTCTGGAAGAGGTGATGGCGGTTATTGACAAAAGTGCTGTGAACAGAGCAATCAAAATCGGTGCCTGTAATATATACCACGGATGTGTTCACAATATGCTCCATGAAAAAAGCGAAGATATTTTGCGAGGTTTATATAAATCGGCTTCTTTTGTTGTACAGGCAATAGTCTTTCAACAGACTGGAAATTATATTAAACATCAAGAAGAGTTGCTCGAGGTTGCTATGCTGAAAGAACAAGCCATTATCAATACATTTTTAAGTATGAAAAAGGGTGGCACAGTAGATTTTCTTCCGATGTCCGATGCATTGTTTGTTTGGACAAAACAGTGGATTTCTGAAATCAGTTAGATAAATTTGAATTTTACGCATCGTTAAGAAAGGAGTAAAGTATGTTAGAAGTAGGAACCAAGGCACCAGATTTTGAGCTGTTTGACCAAGATGGAAAATTGCATAAATTAAATGATTATATAGGAAAAAAGGTTATTTTATATTTTTATCCAAAGGATAGTACACCGGGATGTACAAAGCAAGCATGTGGATTTTCTGAAAGATATCCTCAGTTTACAGAGAAAGGAGCAGTTGTCCTTGGGGTCAGTAAGGATTCAGTAGTTTCTCATAAAAAATTTGTAGAAAAATACGGATTGGTATTTACGCTTCTTGCAGACCCGGAGCGCACCGTAATTGAAACATACGATGTATGGAAGGAAAAGAAAAATTACGGTAAGGTTTCTATGGGGGTTGTAAGAACAACATATCTAATAGATGAGCAAGGAATTATTATTAAAGCAAATGATAGGGTGAAAGCAGCAGAGGACCCGGAAAAAATGCTGCAGGAATTAGAATAGTGAAAATAATATTATCTCCAGCAAAAAAGATGAATATAAACCTTGATACTTTAGAACCTATGGGATTGCCCATGTTTATTGATAGGTCTACGGAAATATTAGCATGGTTAAAAGGCAAGTCTAAAGATGAGTTAAAGGAATTGTGGAAATGCAATGATAAAATCGTGGAGCAAAATGTGAGACGTTTAGAGAATATGGACTTGTACCATAGGCTTACACCGGCGATATTATCATATGAAGGAATTGCGTACCAGTACATGGCTCCTACAGTATTTGAGGATGGGCATTTTGAATATATACAGGAACATCTAAGGATATTATCAGCGTTCTATGGTGTTTTGAAGCCAATGGATGGAGTAACACCTTACCGCTTAGAGATGAAGGCAAAAGCTACAATCGGAAATGAAAAAAACTTATATGAATATTGGGGAGATATGCTTTACAAAGGTGTTAGAGATGAGAAGGGTATTATAATTAACCTGGCATCAAAAGAATATTCTAAATGTATCGAGAGATATCTATCCGAAGAAGATACCTATATATCTATAACATTTTGCGAATTATCTGTCGGGAAACTGGTAACAAAAGGTACTTATGCAAAAATGGCACGAGGTGAAATGGTTAGATTCATGGCAGAAAACTGCATTGAAAATCCTGAAGAAATAAAGAAATTCAATAGACTTGGATACGTTTTTAGAGAAGACTTATCTTCTAAAATAGAATATGTTTTTGAAAGAAGACTGTGATTTTGTTATCACAGTTTTTCTTTACTTCATAAAGATATATGGTATAATATTTTTGTGGCATATGCCAAAAAAAGAGGTGTTAAGATGCCAAGATGTAGAAAGAGAATAGTATGTAAAGAGCCTGATGTTAAAGTGTTTATACCTCAGCAAAATGATAACAGCGAAATGTTGATTATGACTGTTGATGAATACGAAAGCATAAGACTGATTGACTTGGAAGGATTCAGTCAGGAAGAATGTGCTAATAAGTTAGGTGTTGCACGGACAACTGCTCAATTAATTTATAATAATGCGAGAGAAAAAATTGCAAAGGCGTTAGTGATGGGAAAGGGGATTCAAATCGAAGGTGGAAATTATGTGCTTTGTGATGGAAGCCCGCATTGTAAAAAATGTCATTTAACGAAATCTTACTTGAATCAAAGACAATTACAAGAAAAGGAGAATGGAATTATGCGAATAGCGGTAACATATGACAACGAAGAGGTATTTCAGCATTTTGGAAGAACCGAGAATTTTAAAGTATATGAAATAGAGGATAATCAAGTCATTTCTTCGGAAGTGATTAGCTCAAATGGACAAGGACATGGTGCTCTGGCAGGAGTGCTTGCAACAAATCAGATAGATGTACTTATTTGTGGCGGTATCGGAGGCGGTGCACAGATGGCGCTTGCAGAAGCCGGAATAGAATTGTGTGCAGGTGCAACGGGAAATGTGGATAAAGCAGTTTCAAGTTATCTTGCCGGTACACTTGTAAATACCGGTTCAAATTGTAATCACCATCACCATGAGGATAGACATACATGTGGAGACCATGGATGTGGAAACCATGGTTGTGGAAAGCATTAATTTATAAAACGAATTGAGGTGTAAGAAATGAAAGTGGTAATTGTAGGTGGTGTGGCTGGTGGAGCTTCGGCCGCAGCAAGAATTCGCCGTCTGGACGAAAGTGCAGAAATAATTGTTTTTGAAAAAACAGGATATATTTCTTACGCCAATTGTGGTCTGCCATATTATATCGGTGATGTAATCACAGATTCCAGTGACTTGACACTTCAGACGCCGGAAAGTTTTTGGACAAGATTTCGGATTTTAGTAAAAGTAAATCATGAAGTAACTAACATTGATGTGACCCAAAAGACAGTAACAGTAAAAAATCTGCTTACAGGTACAGAATGGGAGGAACCTTATGATAAGCTCTTATTATCTCCGGGTGCAAAACCTGTAAGACCAAATCTGCCCGGAATTGACAGTGAAAAGATTTTTTCGCTAAGAACAGTAGAAGATACGTTTCGGATTCATGATTATTTGGAAAAAACAAAAGCGCAAAGTGCTGTGATTGTGGGCGGAGGCTATATAGGTATTGAGGTTGCGGAAAATCTTAAGGAAAAAGGTCTTAATGTGACGATTGTTCAGAGGCCGAATCAGTTGATGAATACGCTGGATTATGATATGGCTTCGTTTGTTCATAGTAAGCTTCGTGCAAAGGGGATTTCATTAAGACTGAATAGTAATGTTACCTCTTTTCGACAGGATGGGGAACGTATTGTGACCCTGTTGGAAGATAATAGTGAAATAGCAGCTGATATGGTTTTGCTTGCCATAGGAGTGGCACCCGAAAATAGTCTTGCAAAACAAGCAGGACTAAAGCTTGGTGTAAAAGGAAGTATTGTCGTAAATGATCGTATGGAAACCTCTGTACAGGATATTTATGCTGTGGGTGATGCTATTCAGGTGAAACATTTTGTGACAGAAGAAGATACCGTAATTGCACTTGCAGGACCGGCAAATAAGCAGGGACGTATTGCAGCAGATAATATCTGTGGAGGGGATAGTCATTATCAGGGTTCTATGGGTTCCTCCATAATAAAGATATTTGATATGACTGTTGCAGGAACTGGTTTGACTGAGAAAGTAGCTAAATCTATGGGAATTGATTGTGAAAGTGTTGTCCTTTCCCCAGCTTCTCATGCAGGTTATTATCCCGGTGCAAAAGTTATGACCATGAAGGTTGTTTTTGAAAAGGAATCCCTAAAGCTTCTTGGCGCACAGATAGTTGGATTGGAAGGCGTAGATAAGAGATTGGATGTTCTCGCTACAGCAATCCATTGTGGTATGAAAACAGAAATGCTTAAGGATTTGGATTTGGCATATGCACCACCATTTTCATCTGCAAAAGACCCTGTAAATATGGCTGGTTTTATGATTGAAAATATAAGTAAAGGAATGATTAAGCAGTATCATTGGGATGGGGTTAAAGATTTACCGAGGGACGGAAGTGTTACATTATTGGATACCAGAACGGCATATGAGTACCAAAGTGGACACATTGATGGGTATATCAATATTCCGGTGGATGACTTGAGAGACCAATTAAATGAACTTGATAGAAGTAAGCCAGTCTATGTAATATGTCAGAGCGGATTAAGAAGTTATATAGCTTGTAGAATCCTGTCTCAGAACGGCTTTGACTGTTATAATTTTTCGGGTGGTTACAGATTTTATGCCAGTGTAATTAAGGAAAAGGAAATGAGTGAATATACATATCCTTGTGGTATGGAAAAATAAAAGAAGAGGAGGTATTTCATGCGGTACATATGTCAAATTTGTGGATATGTTTATGATGATGAGAAAGAAAAAAATCCATTTGACCAGTTGCCGGAGGATTGGAAATGTCCGCTATGTGGAGCGGCGAAAACAGATTTTACGCCGGAAACATCAAAGGCAGAGGTAAAGAATGTTAGTGTGAACACAGAAACTGCAGATATGAAAAAGTTATCGGCAGGGCAGTTGGCGGCAGTATGTTCGAACCTTGCAAGGGGATGCGAGAAACAGTACAAACAAAAAGAAGCAACGCTATTCAAAGAACTGGCAGACTACTTTACTGCTATTACGCCTGTAAAGAATGATGCAACGGTCGAAAATGTGGTTAAACTTTTACAGGAGGATATAGATAAATATCCTACTGTTAGAGCTGTTGCGGACAAAAATAAAGATAGGGGTGCAGCAAGAATCTGTGTATGGGGTGAAAAGGTTACAAGAATGCTTTCATCACTGGTAAACAGATATCTGAATGAAGGAGAGGCAATGCTTGCTGATACAGACATTTGGGTTTGTACAGTGTGTGGGTTTGTATATATTGGAGAAACACCACCTGAGCTTTGCCCGGTATGTAAAGTTCCTCCTTATAAATTTGAAAAGATAGAAGGGAGGGCATAAACATGGAATTAAAGGCAGTTAGAAACCTTAGGCTTTGTACAAAGGATTGCCTGTGTCTGTATGTATGTCCTTATGGAGCGACAGATACGGAAGATAGTATTATTGATATCAATAAATGTGTGGGATGCGGAATGTGTGCACAGGCTTGTCCTAGTGGAGCTATCAGCATGGTACCCGCTGAGTTTCCGCCACAACAATCTAAAACGGATGAAGTAAGGGTTACATTAAACGAACTGGCACAGAATAAGTCTGATGGTGAGACTATGGCCAGACAAATAGCAGATACAACGGATAGGGAAGGACTTAGCCGTTTAATGAGTGCAGTAGCCAAATCAGAAAGACTGATTGCGGAAGATATTGTTAGAGAAGCTGGTTTTATGCTTCCACAGAGCAATAATGTACATGAGTTATTAGAGGAGTTGATTGCAAATCCTCCTACGTCAGACTTTCCAATGGAAACAGCAAAGAAGTTATTAGAAATTGTTCCAAATAATGAAAAAAAAGAAAAATCGAAGGGAGAAACAATTATGACAACATGGAAATGTACAGTATGCGGATACGTTCACGAAGGAGAACAGCCACCGGAGCAGTGCCCAATATGTAAGCAGCCTGCTGAGAAATTTGAGAAAGTAGCAGAGGTTAAGAAGAGTCCATACGCAGGAACCAAAACAGAAAAGAACTTATGGGAAGCATTTGCCGGTGAGTCACAGGCAAGAAATAAGTACACTTACTTTGCATCTGTAGCAAAGAAAGCCGGATATGAACAGATTGCGGCTTTGTTCTTACAGACAGCAGAGAATGAGAAAGAACACGCAAAGCTTTGGTTTAAAGCCTTGGGCGAACTTGGTGATACAGCAGAAAACCTTCTTCATGCAGCAGAAGGCGAAAATGCAGAATGGACCGATATGTATGAGAGAATGGCAAAGGATGCAGAGGAAGAAGGCTTTACAGAACTTGCAGCACAGTTTAGAGGTGTAGCTGCCATCGAGAAGTTGCATGAGGAAAGATATCGTGCATTGCTTAAAAATGTTGAAACTATGGAAGTATTTAAAAAGAGTGGCGTAACTATGTGGGAATGTCGTAACTGCGGTCATGTAGTAGTCGGTCTTGAAGCACCGGAAGTTTGTCCTGTATGTAATCATCCACAGGCATATTTTGAAGTACGTAAAGAGAATTATTAATAGGGAGGTTTTTTATATGAAATATTATATTTGTGAGCATTGTGGAAATATCATTGAATATGTGAAGGAGTCAGGTGTTCCAGTTATGTGCTGTGGTCAGAAGATGACAGAGATTGTACCGGGAACCAGTGAGGGAGCACATGAGAAGCATGTACCTGTTGTAATAGTGGATGGAGACAAGGTGACTGTTGAAGTTGGTGAAGTAGAGCATCCAATGGTAGAAGCACATTATATTCAGTGGATTGCTATTGAAACAACAAGAGGTGGTCAGAAAGTTAAATTAGAATATACAGATAAACCAAGAGCAGAGTTTAAACTTGCGGATGGAGAAGAATTTGTGGCAGCCTATGAGTACTGCAATTTACATGGGTTATGGAAGAAATAAGATATAGCAAATAGAGGTACAAATTTCAGGTTGTATATGTTTTACGATTGAATATTTAAGTAATAAAATGAACCATTGTAAAAAACTACAATGGTTTTTTTATAGCCGTTTTATCTATTTATAAGATGATAAAATTGTTCAATAAGAAAATTATATCTTGCAGTATACCCTATAGGGGTATACAATATGTATAATAAAAGAAAGGCGTGAGAGCATGGAAGAAACGAAAGAATGTTGTTGTTATAAGGCAAAGGAACGTTCAGAAAAGGAATATAAGGACTTGATAAATCGTTTGAACCGTATAGAAGGACAGATTCGAGGAATCAAAGGGATGATAGAAAAGGATGCGTATTGTACGGATATTCTTACACAAGTATCGGCAGTAAGTGCAGCATTGAATAGCTTTAATAGAGTTTTGTTATCGAATCATATCAAGACTTGTGTAATAAATGATATTCGCGAAGGGAAGGAAGAAACAGTGGATGAGTTACTTGTGACTCTTCAGAAGCTGATGAAATAGACAATGCAAAAAATCTATATGTGAAAGAGTTTTGGCATGACAAAATTGAATTGTACAATTTTCAGGGAGGAGGAGATTATAAATGGAGCAATATCAAGTAACGGGAATGAGTTGTGCGGCTTGTAGTGCTCGTGTAGAAAAAGCCGTTTCAAAAATAGAAGGTGTTACATCTTGTTCCGTTAGTTTATTAACGAACTCAATGGGAGTAGAAGGAAACGTTTCGCCAGAGACTATTATTCGGGCGGTAGAAGAGGCAGGCTATGGAGCAAGCCTTAAAAAAGCAGGGAATGATATAAAGGGAAGTCAGGTTATGGTAGGAGAGAATGTTGATATTCTCAAGGATACAGGAACACCGGCATTAAAAAAAAGATTATTCAGTTCTATGATATTTTTAATTGCATTGATGTATTTTTCCATGGGACATATGATGTGGGGATGGCCTGTTCCGATGTGGTTTGAGAAGAATCATGTGGCAATGGGACTGTTGCAATTGTTACTAACTGTTGCAGTAATGATAATAAATCAAAAGTTTTTTATCAGTGGGTTTAAGAGCCTTTGGCATAAGGCGCCCAATATGGATACCTTGGTTGCACTTGGTTCATCTGCAGCATTTGTATATAGTACCTATGCATTATTTGCTATGACAGATGTACAAGTTAAGGGTGATATGGTAGGTGTTATGAATTATATGCATGAGTTCTATTTTGAATCTGCGGCAATGATTTTAACGCTAATAACCGTAGGTAAAATGTTAGAGGCACGTTCTAAGGGAAAGACAACAGATGCATTAAAAAGCTTGATAAAGCTTACTCCAAAAACGGCAGTCATCTTACGAAATGGTGTGGAAACAGAGGTTGCAATCCAAGAGGTACAAAAAGACGATATTTTTGTGGTTCGTCCAGGAGAAAATATACCTGTGGATGGCGTTGTTCTTGAGGGAAATAGTGCAGTAAATGAGTCAGCATTAACAGGAGAAAGTATTCCGGTGGATAAGGAGGCAGGAAGTCAAGTATCGGCGGCGACCTTGAATCAGTCAGGCTTCTTGAAATGTAAGGCAACGCGAGTGGGAGAGGATACAACGCTTTCTCAGATTATACAGCTAGTAAGTGATGCAGCGGCAACGAAGGCACCTATTGCAAAAGTGGCAGATAAGGTATCGGGTGTGTTTGTTCCAATAGTGATTACGATTGCATTGATTACGTTGGTTATATGGCTTTTGGCAGGACAAAGTATTGGATTTGCTTTGGCAAGAGGAATTTCGGTATTGGTTATTAGTTGTCCATGCGCGTTAGGACTTGCTACACCGGTTGCTATTATGGTAGGCAGTGGCATGGGAGCTAAAAATGGTATTATGTTTAAAACGGCGGCTTCCTTGGAGGAAACGGGTAAGGTGCAAATCGTTGCCTTGGATAAGACCGGAACGATTACGACAGGGGAACCCAAAGTTACAAATATTATTCCAGTAGACGGAGTATCAGAAGCTGAATTAGTTCAATTTGCTGTTGCCATAGAAAGTAAAAGTGAGCATCCGCTTGCGAAAGCCATCTTGGAATATGGAAAAGAAAATATGGTAGAAAGCGTGGAAGTAAAAGAATTTCAAGCTTTGCCGGGCAGTGGATTATCTGCCATATATGATGGTAAAATGGCTTATGCAGGAAGCATGAAATATGTCAATGGTTTAGTAGAAATATCGACACAGATAAGTAAAAGAGCAGAAGAACTTGCAAACGAAGGAAAAACACCATTGTTTTTTGCGTTGGATAGGCAGTTGCTTGGAGTGATTGCAGTTGCAGATATAATCAAAGACGATAGTGAACAGGCAGTCAGGAAATTACAAAATATGGGAATACATGTGGTTATGCTGACGGGGGATAATGAAAAAACTGCAAAAGCAATTGGTGCGCAGGCGGGTGTGAATGAAGTAATTGCGGACGTTTTACCAGAAGGTAAAGAAAGAGTAATTCGTAATTTAAAAAAAAAGGGCAAGGTTGCTATGGTTGGTGATGGTATCAATGATGCACCGGCACTTACGAGAGCGGATATTGGTATTGCTATTGGTGCGGGAACAGATATTGCCATCGATGCCGCAGATGTGGTATTAATGAAGAGTAGATTAAGTGATGTGCCAGCGGCAATCCTTTTGAGTCGTAGGACATTGAAGAATATACATGAAAATTTATTCTGGGCATTTATCTACAATATCATTGGAATTCCATTGGCTGCAGGAATGTGGAGTCCTATAGTAGGCTGGGAGTTAAATCCTATGTTTGGTGCTGCGGCGATGAGTATGTCAAGCTTTTGTGTAGTTACAAATGCCTTGCGGTTGAATTTTTTAAAACTACATGACTCAGTAAGAGATAAAGAGGAAAAAAAGGAGAAAAACAGTGTGAAAAATAAATTTTCACACGCAAATTTGTGCCTGCGGCCCAAAGTTTGCAGGTATCGGAAAGGTATGGTTATTAATATGACAAAGATAATGAAAATTGAAGGAATGATGTGTGGACACTGTGAGGCAAGAGTAAAAAAGGTATTAGAAGCACTTCCGGAGGTAGAAGAAGCAGTGGTAAGTCATGAAGCAGGTACCGCAGTATTAACGCTATCTGTGGAGATTATGAATGATGTATTGAAAAAGACAATAGAAGATCAGGATTATAAGGTTCTTTCAATAGAGTAATCAAACTGCTGGAAGAATAGTTTTCGCTTTTGCATAAAAAATGACGCGACGAATGATAAAGTCAGACAATATTGACATTGATGTAAAAATGACAGTATAATGTAAGAGGAGAACACTATCCTTATGGAGGGGCAGATGATGAAGAAGGAAATAAAGAATACCATTTTAATTGTAGATGATGAAGTAATTGTTAAAAAATCTTTAGAAGAAGTATTAAAGGATGAGTATAGTATTCTGCAGGCAGAGAACGGGGAGGTAGCATTGAATATGCTGGCCATACATGCTGAGAAAATAGTTGCTATTGTATTAGATATGGTAATGCCTGTTATGGATGGATTAACATTTTTAGAACATTTTAGAAATTATCAGGAGTATAATAATATTCCTGTAATTGTTGCGACTTCTAATGATGATGAAGGTGTAGAGAAAAAATGTTTGGAGTATGGCGTATGGGATTTTGTTATGAAACCATATAATCCATTCTTATTACAATTTCGAATAAAGAATGTAATTGATAAAAGCAGAATGCTTATGAGCGAACGTGATCCTGTTACAGGTTTATATACTAAGCTAAAATTTTATCAAAAGGTTCGTCACATGCTGGCAGAAGTAGTAGGTGAAAAATTTGCATTTGTTCGAATCGACATTGACCGATTTAAAATGATTAATAATTTCTATGGTATTCAGGAAGGCGACAAAGTATTGATGAGTATAGCCAAAGAACTGATAAAGATTTCAGCGGTATTTGATTACTTTGTTTATGCTAGATTGGAAAATGATGTATTTGCATGTTGCCTCCCATATAAAGAAGAGAATATTGAAATATTGGCAAATGATTTGCAGTTGAATCTTAAAAAAGTGAATAAAGATTATAATATTAAAGTGTCTTGTGGTGTCTATGTGATTAATGACTATAATATGGATGTCTCCGAGATGTATGATCGTGCCTATCTTGCTGCAAAAAGCTGTAAGGGTAAGTTTGTGCAAAATATTGCATACTATGATGAAAGTATGATTGAAGATATGCGTCAGGAACAGTTTGTTATCAATGCAGTTAATAAGGCGATTGAGGAAGAACAGTTTGTTGTGTATTTACAGCCTAAGATTAATTTGATAACCGGAAAGCCTTATGGAGCAGAAGCATTGGTTCGCTGGATGCATCCGAAGCGGGGAATGATTGCACCGGCAGAGTTCATTCCAGTTTATGAGAGAAATGGTATTATTGGTCGATTGGATCAATATATGTGGAGAAAGGTATGTGCATTACTTAGAAAATGGATTGATGAAGGTAAAGAGCCTGATCCAATTTCAGTTAATGTTTCAAGGGTGAATATTTATAACCCACATTTGGTTGAAATACTGAATAAAATTATTATAGAATACCGTATTCCACCACAGCTTTTGAATCTTGAGATTACAGAGAGTGCTTTCATGGAGGATCAATCATTGGTCATGAGAACAGTGAAGCGCTTGCATGATTTGGGATTCAAGATAATGATGGATGATTTTGGAAGTGGATATTCATCATTAAATGTTCTTAAGGATATGGATGTTGATTATTTAAAGATAGACATGAAGTTCCTGCAGGAAGAAAAAGCGTTTAATGGAAAAGGCGAAAAGGTACTTACTTCGGTAGTCAGAATGGCTAAATGGCTCCAGTTGCCGTCTATTGTAGAAGGTGTAGAGACAGAGGAACAGGTAGATTTTCTGAAGTGCATTGGATGTGAATATGCGCAGGGATTTTATTATGCGAAGCCAATGTCGGTTGTAGATTATGAAATGTACATTGCGCGTGAGCAAAAGAAGGAAGAAAAAGTCTCTCGAAATGAAAATTCGGATATGATTAATGAATTGTGGAATACCCGATCTTCTGTGAGCGTATTATTTGATGCTCTTGATGTACCGATTTCTGTTTACGAATATAGAAATGATAAAATAGAATTGTTACGAAGTAATGAGTTATATGAGAAATATATTAATATCGCGAATGAAGAACTTATGAAACAGGAAGCAGCAGAACTTAGAAAAATCTTTAAAAGCACAGTGATAGGTAATTTAGGGTATGAGCATGAAATAAGCAGGAATCTGAAACGATACCATGTTTTAGCAAAGATATTGGGGCAAAGGGAGAATACTTGGATTATTATGGTGACGTATTTGGAAATTTTGAATAAGTAGTAACGTAGATAACTATTCAGGGATTGCAAAACAATGCTTGAATAGTTATATTATTTCTTCCCTGAAAAGCAAAACGCTCCGCGAGGATGCGCACGCAAAAGTATGGAAGTATGTCGCATAAATGTGCACAGCACATTCATTGTTTTTAAAAAGGAAATATATATGCTCAAAATAATTATGTGATATATTTAGAGCGTGGTTATGATAACATATAAGAAGGACATAAGATAGATGAAAAGATATAGGATTTTGGATCATATAAGAGGAGTAACGTTGCTTAGTATGATTGTGTATCACGCGATATGGGATTTGGTATATATATTTGATATGCGATTAGATTGGTATAAAACGGAAATCGGATATGCATGGCAACAAAGTATTTGTTGGACATTTATTCTTCTGTCAGGTTTTTGTTGGAACATGAGTAAGAATAAAGTAAAGCGTGGTTTGGTCGTTTTTTCTGCAGGTTTTGTTATTACGATGGTAACCTTATTTTTAATGCCGGAGAACAGGGTTTTGTTTGGTGTATTGACTTTGCTTGGAGTCTGTATGTTAATGCAAAATTTGTTAGAGTCTTTTTATGGTAGATGTAATTGCGCAATAGGAATTGTACTGGCATTTATAAGTTTTTTACTATTAAAGAATATTAACAGTGGATGGATTGGTGTCGCTACCTGGAAAATAGTGGAAGTTCCTGAAAGCTGGTATGCAAACCTTGTTACTGCTTTTTTGGGTTTTCCGTTTAAGAATTTTTTTTCTACAGATTATTTTTCTTTGTTTCCTTGGTATTTTTTGTTTTTAACAGGATACTTTTTATATCGTTTTATGCAGAAGAACGGGTTATTGCAGAAATTACCGGATGTACATATTGCGCCACTTGAATGGATAGGAAAACATTCGCTGCTGTTGTATTTGTTACATCAGCCGGTTATATATGGTGTGCTTAACCTAATGCTGCAGACGTAGCAAAATACCGGTAACATGGAAAGTGCTAAATAGATACAAATAGCGAAACAGGTTCGTATAGGAATGGGAAATGATAGCACACTATATAAAAGAATAGGTAACTATAATATACGAAATAGTTCCAAACAGATAAGGATTAGGATATATGCTTGAGAAAGAAAAATTGACTTTTCATTCGATTTCACTAGAAGATAAAGAATGGATGACACAGAAGCTTAGAGAGGATAATTATTCGTCTTGCGAATATGCATTTGCCAATAATTTCATGTGGAGTGAGGTTTTTGAGGTAGAGGTAGGACAAGCCTATGATTGCGGGATTATTCGTTATCGTAAGGGTGGAGAGTTTTCCTACTCTTTTCCATTTGGAAATGGCGATAAAAAAAGGGCAGTAGAGTTACTACGTGGAATATGTGCGGCACATGAATATAAACTTCATATGTATCCGATAGAGGAAAAGGCAAGAAAAATGCTGATAGAGTGGTTCCCGGGAGAATTTGAACTTGATACGGACCGAGATAGCTTTGATTATGTTTATGCGGTAGAAAAGCTGGCCCTGTTGAAGGGGAAGAAGCTTCATGGAAAACGCAATCATATTGCAAGATTTAAAGATGAAGATGATTGGAGCTACGAGTCTCTTACAAGAGATTGTATAGATGAATGCCGAAAGATGGCTAAGCTATGGATTGGGCAACGGGAAGATAAGTGGAATGAAGAAATGGAGCAGGAAATGCGGGTGCTGGAAAAGGCATTTGTCCATTTTGATGAGCTTGATTTGTTTGGAGGCGTTCTGCGTAAAAAGGGTGAAATCGTAGCATTTACTATAGGGGAGCGGTTAAACGCGGATACAATGGTAGTTCATTTTGAAAAAGCATATCCGGAATTACAAGGAGCGTATCCGATGATAAATCAGCAGTTTGTTTTGGACAGAGGAAAGGAGTTTACCTTTGTCAATCGAGAAGAGGATACAGGGGATTTGGGGCTTCGAAAAGCAAAAATGTCTTATTATCCGGATATGTTGATAAAGAAATACCGCGCAGTAGAAAGTCATGTGGTATTTGCAAACGAGATGGATGAAGAAGCAATCATTGATTTGTGGAAGCAATGTTTTGGTGATACCAAAGAGTATATACAGATGTATCTTGGTAGACGTTTTACAACAGAAAATATGTTAGTCATTCATGATGATGGTAGGCCTGTGGCGATGGCAAGCTTTTTGCCTGTACAAATCATGATAAATGGTGAAATGACAGATGCTCGTTATGTTTATGCAGTTGGAACGTTACCTGATTATCGCAAGAAAGGATATGCAACAGAGATAATCAGATATGCGTTTAAAAAGTATCAAATGCCATTGATATTGCAGCCAGCAGAAGAAATGTTAGAGAGATATTATGCAGGGATGGGGTTTGTTAATGCGTTTGAAGCTAGTCCATGTTGGTGCTTTGAGAGTTTTGCGGAATACAAGCAAATGAAAATGACAGTAGCGTCAGAAATGAGTGAAACTAGTTGGAGTATACAGGAAGTAAAGGCGAAAGAATATAAAGCTTTGCGAGATGCGTATTTTACAGGCGAAGGATATGTGTATTGGGATGAGCAAGCGATTGATTATGCTATTGTGGAAAATGCATTTTGTGGTGGAGAGGCATGGAAATTGTCTAAAGGTGAAAAAGAAGAAATTCTGATGTGTCGCAAAGAGGATGACAGACTTCGTATTGTTGAAACCACCTTCGAGGAACAAGAGTTAAAAGAGATTTTACCAATATTTATGCAGAAAAATGCATGTAGTAAGGCATTTGCAGAAAATGCAGGTGGAATGGTTCTTCTTCCAAAAGCGATAGTATGGGAAGAGAAAGAAGGATATCTGAATCTTACGTTAGGATAAGGGATATGAAAAAACAGGAAAGAGTAGCTTAGTTAAGCAAAAATCCATTTGCGAAGCAAATTAAGGATGGATTTTTGTACGTTACTGGAACGGAGTGAATAGTAACAATATGGAACGTCAGGGTTCACATAACTATTGTCATTTGGCTCAGTCTTTGTTAGAATATTTGGTATAACGTACAAATGTCTTTGTATGAAAAACAAAATAAAATATTGCCTTAATAGGCGGAATGGAGAGACAAATGAAAAACTTTTGTAAGCTATATGTGAAATCTTCTTTGATATTCCGTATTGCAATCGGTTTGATTGTAGGTATTTGCTTGGGACTTTGGGTTCCGCAGGCGAAGGCTATTACGATTTTTGGTGACATTTTTGTAGGGGCCTTAAAAGGTATTGCGCCAATCCTTGTATTTATCCTTGTAACAGCTTCTTTGGGAAGCGCAGGAAAGGGAATCGGGAATAGATTTCGTACGGTAGTAATGTTTTATATGGTAAGTACCTTACTGGCAGCAGTATTGGCAGTTATTGCAAGCTTTGTATTTAAGTTGCAAATACCGCTGACAGATGCAGTAGAGCAGTCTGCACCGGCAGGACTCTATGAAGTATTCAGCACGTTATTGGGGAATATGGTAAAAGACCCGATTTCCTCCATTATTAATGCAAATTACGTGGGTGTTTTGACGTGGGCAATTTTATTTGGTATTGCATTGAGAAAATGTGCAAGTGACAGTACGAAGAATGCGTTAATTGATTTGTCGAATGGTGTATCAAAGGTAGTATCTTGGATTATTCAGCTTGCACCATTTGGTATTATGGGGCTTGTATTCTCTACGGTAAATGAATATGGCCTTGTAATTTTTAAAGATTATGGAATGTTGCTTTTTGTACTTATTGGTTGCATGTTGACTACAGCACTTGTTATCAATCCGATTATTGTTGGATTGTCTTTAAAGCGTAATCCGTATCCGTTGGTATTTAGATGTATTAAGGAGTCCGGTCTGACAGCATTCTTTACAAGAAGCTCTGCTGCAAATATTCCGGTAAATATGACTCTTTGTGAGAAATTAGGATTAGATAAAGAATATTATTCTGTTGCAATTCCTCTTGGAGCAACTATCAATATGGACGGTGCAGCAACAACAATTACAGTAATGGCTCTGACAGCTGCATTTTCACAGGGTGTAGAAGTAAATATTCTTCTTGCAATCATTCTTAGTGTTGTGGCAACCTTAGGTGCTTGCGGTGCTTCCGGTGTTGCAGGCGGTTCCTTATTGTTAATCCCTATGGCTTGTTCCTTATTAGGAATCGGACAGGATGTAGCTATGCAGATGGTAGGTGTTGGTTTCATTATCGGTGTTATTCAGGACTCCGTAGAAACAGCACTCAATTCATCAGGTGACGTTATCTTCTGTGCAACAGCAGAATTCAAGGAATGGCAGAAGCAGGGAAAAGAATTACCATTTTAATGGATAGAATAAAGATATGAAAAGACTACACAAATAAAAAGATTATTCGTGTAGTCTTTTGTATTAGTCTTCAAGTAATCTTAATCCGGCTGTATCGGTTACCGGAAGTGAGAAAACGATGGATTTTGCTTTGCTGTCTAACCCGGCTTTCTTCATAATAGCCTGCATAATTGCATTTTTCTGCTCTGTTCTGGTAACGATAAATACCATTTCTTTTTCGGCAGCGAGTGAAACACCCATAAATTTCTCAGCAGCCTCCATACCTGTTCCCTTCGCGTGAACGACGGTTCCGCCGTAAGCTCCGGCAGTTCTTGCTGCATCCATAATGATGTTTGTATATCCTTGTTCAGCGATAACAATAATCAGGTCGTGAGTAGTATTCTTCAAGGTTGATTCCTCCTCTTTTTGATAATCTTGACATTCTAATAGGAATTGAAGTGTTTTTTTACCACCAATACTGCTTAAAGGAATCGTAAAAGTGATACCTTCGCCTGGTGCATCAATTTTTAGCTTTTTCTGTAATTGAGCCTTGAGGTCGCTCCACTTGGACTCTTCTAAGATGGTAAAAGTAACTGCCTTTTCTTTGGAATCAAATCCAAGATAATCCAAAATTTCACTGGAAACAGTACCGTATCCTAAAATGTGATACATGATATGTACGTTATTTTCGTGATACAAATCAAGATATTTTTTTATGCTTTTTCTATCAACGATGGTTGTCATTAAATACAAATTTCCCATAGGTAATCATGCCTTTCTATATTAGAGTTCGATAATTTCCATATCATCATATGCATCCTGAGTGTGTACAGGGGTCTGCATAGCCATTTCTTTGTGAAGCTTGCTTTCTTTCACTTTGAAAACAACTCCCATAATCTGAATGGTAATGAGTGGTGTCATGGCAACCATTGCTACGATACCAAAAGCATCCGTGATAATGTTGCCGCCTAAGGCTTCACAAGCTCCCATAGCAAAAGGAAGCAGGAAGGTGGCAGTCATAGGACCGGAAGCTACACCACCGGAGTCAAATGCTATGGCAGTAAAAATCTTTGGAACTAAGAAGGTTAATACCAAAGCAACAAGATATCCGGGAACTAAGAACCACAGGATAGAGATACCGGTTAATACTCGAATCATGGCAAGTCCAACAGAAGTAGCGACACCAATGGATAAGCTCAGTCCCATAGCTTTTGCTGAAATAGCACCTGAGGTTAACTCTTCAACCTGTTTGGTAAGTACGAATACCGCAGGCTCTGCTAATACGATAAAGTAACCGATAATCATACCAATCGGAACAATAATCCATGCAAAAGGAAGTCCTGCCATTGTTTGACCAAGATAATTTCCGGCAGGCATAAAACCTACATTTACACCTGTTAAGAAAAGAACAAGTCCAATATAGGTATAAAATAAACCAATAATGATTTTGGTTAAGGTTCTTTTATTTGCATCTTTGGAAATCAACTGGAAGATTCCGTAAAAGACAACGATAGGAAGTAACGAAATTGCGATTTCTTCTATGTAGGTTGGAAAGCCTTGTGCAAACAGACTCCATAATTCAACGGTATCATTGATAACAGGAATGGCATCAGAAACCTGTTCGGCGGATTCCGGATTGAAAATCATACCAAGAATCAGTACTGCAAGAATAGGTCCGATGGAGCATAATGCAATAAGACCAAAGCTGTCTTCTTCGGCATAACGGTCACTTCGGATGGCAGAAATACCAATACCAAAGGACATAATGAAAGGAACAGTCATAGGTCCTGTTGTTACGCCACCGGAATCAAAGGCGACGGCTAAAAAGTCTCCCGGAACAAAAAGGGTAAGGGCAAATACAATACCATAAAATATGATTAGTAAATGTCCAAGAGCAATGCCAAACAGCATACGAAGCAATGCTACGATTAGAAATCCACCGACGCCGAGAGCTACCGCAAGAATAAGGGTAAGGTTAGGCACGGAAGGAACTTGTTCAGCAAGAACCTGTAAATCAGGTTCTGATATGGTGATAATAAATCCCATGATAAAACTGATTAGAATGACAATAAATACATTTTTGGATTTTGTCATGATGGAACCCACTCGTTCTCCAATAGGTGTCATAGACATTTCAACACCGACATTGAAAAAGAGCATGCCAACGATTAACAGAACAGCACCGACCAGAAAGGTCATCAGAATACTTGGCGGTATTGGTGCAATGGAAAAGCACAATATCAATACGATAGCCAAGATAGGAAAGACTGCTTTTAGGGTTTCAGTAAGTTTTTCTTTGAACTTTGATTGTAACAAAATATCAAGCACCTTTCTTTAAAATTTCATAATTGTAATAAGTATACCATAATAAGAAGGAAAGATTTAGTTAAAATCTTATAAAAATTCACAATGTAGTTTTTAGTGTATCGTTTATTAACAAGGAAATAGACTAATTGGAACATTTCCGCCTTTTTGGAGTAGAAAATAAGGAAAAATTATGGTAACTTAAATGTGGCGTCAGAAAGGCGCAATATTTTTTGAATGAAGGTTAGGCACATCTAACGAAGGGGGAGACAAGACTATAATATCTAACAGCCGAAGGAGTGCTCATGAGTAAGATAATGCAAGGTGTAGATTGTGGAGATAACGTAAAGGAAATTATCAGTGATGGTAATTGCAAGGTGTTTAAAATGGAAAATGAAACGGGAGAAGGCATAATGACAGCGTATGAAGTATTTCCGGGAGCAATTGTTATGTTTAATGATTTTCATATGTCATCATGGATGAGTTGGGCTCAGGAACAGATCCGACAGAGGGAATGGGAATTGCGATTGCTATTTTAGAGGAACTTTCTAAGAGTGGAGCATTATATTTAATAACGACACATTATCCGGAAGTAAAGCAGTATGCTCAGAAAAAGGAAGGAGTCGTGAATGCACGAATGACCTTTGATAAAGAGAGCTTGAAGCCGTTGTATCAGTTGGTTATTGGTGAGGCGGGAGAAAGCTGTGCTTTTCATATTGCAAAACGCTTAGGAATGCCGTCGGCTATGTTACAGACAGCAGCAAATGCAGCGTATGGAGAAGTAGCTGACTGGTTATTAGAGGAGACTCAGGAAAATAAGATAGAAAAAACGTATTCACCGAAGCTGCAAAAAATCAAGCATACGAACAAGCAGCAGACAAAAGCCTTGAAGTTCCAATTGGGTGACAGTGTAATGGTCTATCCGGATAAAAAGATAGGTATTGTTTGTGAAACAGCAGATGACAAAGGCGTTTTAAGAGTACAGCTCCCGAACAAAAAGATATGGATTAACCATAAACGAATCAAACTTCATGTAGCAGCGCAGGAGTTATATCCGGAAGATTATGATTTTTCAATTATTTTTGATACGGTAGAAAACAGAAAGCTTAGGCATCAAATGGAGAAACATCACATGGAAGGATTACAGATTGATTTGGAAAAGTAGTTGACAAATCTGTGTACATACTGTATATATACTTATATACAGTATGTACACACAAAAAGAGAGGGAAGCGAAATGATAGAGATAAAGGGAGTATCCAAGAGATTAGAGAGCTTTGAACTGGAAAATATACAGATAGAACTACCGGAAGGCTATATTATGGGGCTGATTGGACCGAATGGTTCCGGTAAGACAACATTGATAAATCTCATTTTGGGTTTGTATAAGGCAGAAAAAGGTGAGATTTTGGTATTTGAAAAGAACTATGATGAGGATGAAAAAGCAATACATGAGGAGATTGGTTATGTATTGCAGGAGAGACTTTTTGAAGATTATCTGACATTAGAGGAAAATGGAAATCATTATGGAAAATATTATAAAAAGTATAAAGCAGAAAAATTTTTAGAAATTTTAAATAGATTTGGTTTAGAACCGGCAAAGCGATATAAGACTTTGTCAAAAGGGCAGGAGTTAAAATTTCAGTTTGCATTTGCAATGGCACATGATCCAAAGCTATTAATTTTGGATGAGCCGACAGGAAATTTTGATCCGGATTTTAGAGAACAGTTTTTAACTATGTTAAAGGAGTTTATTGCAGACGGCAGACATAGTGTATTGTTAGCTACACATATAACAGACGATTTGGATAGAATGGCAGATTACATTACTTATCTTGAAAATGGGAAACAACTATTTTGTATGGATATTGAGAGCCTTCATGATACTTATCGTTTGGTAACAGGAGAAGCGTATAAGCTACGTTTGTTGCCAAAGGAGGATGTGATTTATATGGAAGAGGGAGCGTATACAGCCAAGGCGTTAATAAAGTATTATGCAAGACGTCCTTATGACAAAGAGATTACACTTACATTACCAACCATGGAAGAGCTTATGTATTTTATAACAAAAAGAAAGAAGAACGTGGCAGTGTAAAGCGTAAAGAGGGAAGAGAATAGTTATGGTAAAAAGAGCGTTACATGATTATGCTTTGGGTTTTCGATGGAGAAATTTGGTTCAATTATATAAAAAATCAATGCTTTTTGTCTGGATATTATTATTCAATTTTCTTAATACAGTTAATAGCTTATTGGATGAATCGACAAGTGGTACCATTGTTTATTTGGTATGGAGTACTATATTTTTATTTGGATTGATAGGAATGACATTGAGTCCATTGAAACTTCCTAAGGTTATGTTTTTGAGTCCTATGAATGAGCAGGAACGTAAACAGTATATTCAAATTAGTTTTTGGGTGCAGATTTTGATTCCAACTTTAATAGGAAGCGTAATAGGAATGTTTCTTCTTATATTTAGAGTAGTAAAGAGTTATATAGTCATTTTATCTTTGATTAACTTATTGATATGTTTCATTTTTTGTGCAGTAGAGCCGAAAGGTTTTAATCAAAATGAATGCATAAAACAGTCGGTCAAATCAAGAGTTTTTTCAATAGTAGGGGTTATTTTATCAATGGGTATAGAGTTAAGCCTTGTCTTTTGGGAAAAGAGGTTAGGACAGGAATGGAATATTTGTCATATAGCTATAGGGGTAGCAATGGTTACTGTAGGTATTATGACAGCGATTTATCTTAAAAAATTGCCAAAACGTTTAGAGATATACACGGTATATGAGGAGAGTCTGTAATGATAAAAAATGTGATTTATGATTATATTAGAAGCTTTCGTTGGAAGAATATAAAGCAGTTAGATAAGGAAAGAAATAATTTTTCTTTTTATTGGACCATTTGTTATTTTGCTTTTTTTTATCCTGTGATAACAAGACTGTATCAGGAAACAGCTTTTACGATAGCTAATTATTTTTTATGGATGATTCCGTTTTGTATTGGAATATTAGGAATTCAATTATTACCGATCCGATTGAAGAAAATAATTTTTTTGAGTCCCTTGGATAAACAGGAGCGTAGAAAATATAGCTATTCTATTTTGTTGGTAAGGATTATGATTCCGCTTGTGATACAAGGAGTATTAGGAATAGTATTTTGTGTTTTTGGAGTTATCAATCTAATGAGTATATTGGTGCAGGGGATTAGTGTGCTTACTTTATTTATGCTTGTTTCTGTCAAGGTATATGGAAAAGGTGATATTAGGGAAAAAAAGACGGAAAAGCAATATTATGATTTGATATTTATTCTGAGCATGATGTTTGGGATTGTGGGACAAATGGCAAATTGTATGTTTTTGGAGGACATCTTAAATGGTGGGAAAATAGGAGGCTATGTACTACTGGGAGAAATGATTATTTTTCTGCTTATTATCTTCTGGTGTATTCGTTCAATACCAGATTTTATAGAAAGGAATTGTAATTATACAAATGAGGATTGGAAAATAATGCAGAACAGTCAATCAGAAAGGGAAAGGTAAACGATGAAAATAATCATTCAGCCACAGGGGACACTTGCAATCTATGAGCAGATTGTGAATCAGTTAAAGGATGCGATTGTGTCACATGAATTAAAGGCGGGAGAGGCGTTGCCATCCATCAGAGCATTGGCAGGAGAGCTTCAGGTCAGTGTGATTACAACTAAGCGTGCGTATGAAGAATTGGAAAAGGAAGGCTTGATACGCTCGGTTGCCGGAAAAGGCTTTTATGTATGTGAGTATAATACAGACTATTTAAGAGAGAAACAATTAATGTTACTAGAGGAAAGACTATCAGAATGGATAAGAGGAGCGAAAAGTGCAGGGCTCTCCAAAGAAGAAATTTTGGAAATGGTTGAGGC
>JAXJRB010000101.1:0-20792 GCA_036310845.1 Lachnospiraceae bacterium
GCTCCATGTTCTATGTTTTACAGTTTAAATCTGTATAGCACACCCCACCGCTATTTTCTTCTCTGTATAGCCTTTTTGCCTTGTTTGTGGGGTGTTTAAAGGCT
The DNA here is from genome assembly GCA_036310845.1 of Lachnospiraceae bacterium. Classification (GTDB taxonomy): domain Bacteria; phylum Bacillota; class Clostridia; order Lachnospirales; family Lachnospiraceae; genus COE1. The sequence continues at coordinate 105 of JAXJRB010000101.1, forward strand.
TTTTACAAGTTTTTGGCTATACAGAAAATTGTTTTTAACACTTTTTCTTAACTACTTTATTTTTTCTGTGGTAATATTTTTGGTAATATTCGCTCCGCCTTTTCAAAAGTGGTAATATTACCATTTCACTGATATAAAAATTATAACTCATAACACCCCAAAAGCAACTCATATTTCATATGAATTTTATGGAAATATTTCGAGGTTTTTGGCAGAGAAAAAGATACTACACGTTAAGCATAGTATCTCTCTATTTTTCACATACCTTGTAATTTATAATTGATTTGATATGAAATTAATTATTTCTTCACTCATTTTTTCATATTGGTAGTCGTGCACATAATGAGGACAATCCATCTCTATAACAATTCCATTTTCAACTGATTCAGCATATTCTATCTGATAACTATGCCAAGTTTCTTTATTCCAACCCGTTCCCATACCATTCGATACAAATAGAAGCATTGGAACTTGCGGTATTCCGCCCTCTTCCACTATTTTAGCATTTTCTTTAACACTACCAACTTCATTCATCATAGTAGTTGTAGCTGTTCGACTATAAAAAATCGCTCTATAAATATCTTTCTCCTCATCAGAAAGCGTTCCATATTTTATTGCATCACTTTCCGCAACTCCAGGTAAAATCCTTGTTATTCCAACATTTGCGGCAAATTGAGATAATTTAAGCATAGGTATATTGATATTGTAATCTTCATATGCTTTGGGAACAGCCATATCTAAGCCTACTATTGCTGACACTTCCTCAGGATATTGTTGTGCCCAATACAATGCTTCTATTCCCGACATAGAATGTGGACATAAAATATATGGTGCTTCAATACCAGCCGATTTTAGTGCTGTTCTAGTATCTTCCAAAATGGACGAAATATCTCTTTCTTTGTTTACAACATCACTAAATCCATATCCAAATTTTTCTACTACAACCACCTTATATTCATCACTCAATAACGAATATAAAGATTTAAAATCCAATATTGGAGAACAAGTACCACCACCAGACATAAATACAATCGTCTTACTACCCGTTCCTTCTGTATAAATGCTCATATTATGACCGTCAACTTCGATAATCTGTCCAAGTGGTATTAGCAATTTGGACTCCTTATTTAATTGTATTCTGTGATTTATATATACCGCTAAAAGAAAAATAATTATAATTCCAAGAATAATCAAAATAGCCTTTCTCCCTTTTTTCTTCATATTGTTCTGCTCCTACAAATCGTATTTTCCACATCAATTATATCAAATATCGTCATTTTTGCAATCTGATTCATCTGCCTCTCTCTTGCTGATACATCACTTCATAAGCCTTTTCTTTGTTCTTTCGTTCTAATTCGGCTTTGTCATCAATGAGTTTATTATATCGGTCTGCCAATTCGTTGTATTCTTTTACCATATCCTCCAATTTTTTGTAAAGTTCTTCTTTTTCCTGCTCCATTTTCTTTTTATATTCCTTTGCAGACAATCCGCCCTGCTTCTTTTCTTCGGTTTCTTCATATTCATCAATGTTAAAACCGTGTTTTTTAAGTATGATAGGCATAATTCTATGCATTGACGTTATAAAATCTCTCGTTATAAGTGTTTTTGCTGATAGTCGGTTGTTTTCGGTAATCATTAATATATCTAAGTGCAAGTGTGGAAGTCCTCCCTTTCCGTCAGCACCACCTCCCTCGTCTAAATGACATACTGCACTCACTACATTATTGTTAAATCTTGCGTTCATATATTTTATGATTAAATCATTGTATTCGTCCAAGCGTTCAAGTGGTAATTCTTCGGGGTATGAAAATACCGCCTCACAAATCCAATTACTTGCTTTGGTAATTCTGCCACCGCTTGCCACAACTCGCTTTTCTATTTGATCCTTACAATCTTTATAAAGAGATTGCTTCGGTGCAATATAAATGCGGTTTTGTCCACTTCGTTCCGTATCTATGTCGGGATTGCTGATATAATTCTTATTTAATCTGCGATTATGCTTATCAATCCCTCCAAGTTGTCCTGCTTTATAGCATTGACAATGAAAACTGAACTTTGCCATAATTCCCCCTCCTCTCAAATACTTGGAGCAAGAACGCCTATGCTTCTAAATCTTGCCCCAAGGTATAAGCCCCTTTACTTTGCAAGCAAAGTTGGGGCTCGGTTATCGTTCCTCTTCAGTCTGCCTTTGATATTTCTCAACCTTTACAAAATCATCTTCTGTATCTGTTGCAGGTTGTTTATGTTCTTCTGCTTCATTTTGTGCTACTGCTTCAAGCAAAGCATCAAGAGAACCTTCATAAAACATTTCATCATCTATGTCTATTTTTGCCACATCAAACACCTCCCCTCACCCTTAATATGCCTTTTGGCTTGTGGGCAGGGTACAAAATCTATACACTGGGAAAAATCAATTTTTGATACTTTTCGGGCAAAAATATCTTTAAAAATCAATTTTCTTCTGTATAGCCTTTTTTGTTCAAAAACAGCCTCAAAACAACGCTAAAACCGCCAAAATACCACCTTTCAAAAATCAATTTTCGATAAAATCGGCACTTCGAAAATTTTTTCCAATTTAATAAAAGTTTTTGCTCCAAACCATTCTCCATCGGTCATATTGTTTTTGACAAGTAAATAAATTAAAAAAGCCACCGCTTTGGTGGATGTAGTTGGTGAAGCAATTACAAAGACAAAAGACAGTTCTAAACTGTAAAGTTTTTTATATAGAGTTCTGATGTGCTTCACCACCTCAGGACTTTTTTAATGGGTGTACGATAAGAAAAAACATCACCCAAAGCAAACAAAATGTTAAATGTCCACGGCGGACAACCTCAAAAATAATGCCGAACCAAGTGAGGGCGACTTGATTATTGAAAGATAATGAACGGCTACGGCATTGGATGACGTGTGCATTATATGAAAAGTGTAATGCAGTCTGGTACATATGAAAAACAAGGGCACGTTGCGTATAGTAATTAAAAGATCGACTTTGGTGGTATCGCCATATTACTGTTATGTATAGAAAATGAAACATCTCCGAAGTGTGCGGGGTTAAACACACTCACAGGCGAAAATTGTTTTATTACAGACTTGACCATTCGCAATCGTAAAAAGTATAGATATTTCTATATTTTTGGTTGCGAGTGGTCAAGACTTTCTCTCATTATTTGACTAGGCGAAAAGGTCGGTTTTACTGGTTTAGAAAAGATAATTGTTGAAACTGAACTTGTGAAGTTTCAACGCTGAAAGGGGGCAAGGGGGGAAACCGCAAGAGTGTCCCCCCCACTTCTTTCTTTTGCTTCTTTTCTTTCTTAAATGACAAAAGCAGGAGTTTTTATGCTCCTGCTTGTTTGCTATTTGTATTCAATAAGTATGTCTTCGGGTGGATTTCCTTTTAATCGTTCCGCTTTGGCTTTTTCCAATCGTTGCTGCTTCTGTGCCTGCTTTGTGGCTTTTTCCAGTTCGGTCAGCATTTCCTCTTCAATCTGTCGAACCTCACAAGCAAACCGCCAACATTCTGCAATATCGGTAAAAATTGCCTCGTTCCAAAATCTTGTAATATTCCACCTATCGCCTTTATCTTCATTATAAACGGTATTAGATACATTTTGCATTGCTCTCGGCAGGGTATGACCTGCACTTTCATACACTTGGAAGAAAGAAGCAGGAGCAATAATGCTCTTATCGTCCTTTTCTATTCCGTGTAATAGCAAAGTGATATATGTATGTCTTCCGTCGTGTATTCTGCCATAAGGTAATTCTTCCTTTTTGGCTTTCGTTCGGCATTTATTGAGATAATGATAAATCTCTTTCCACTTGCGAGATACTTTTCCAGTATGACATACATAATTTTGCAATAGATTGATTTCCCATTGTAATACAAAGGCTTCGGGTACTACTGGTCTGCCAAGTATAGCCTCCTGCCATTCCTTATATATCTTTAATGTGGTATAGCCAGCGTTATGCAATTCAATCTCTCGAACCTTTTCACGCTTCGGCAGTTTCACGGTGTCTTTCGTTACCAACTGAACACGGTTATGGCAAATCGTAACTCTTTTGGTTTCCCAGTTTATATCTTTCCACATCAAGCCACACAATTCCCCTCGTCTAAGTCCTTGTGTCATAGACATAACAACAAGATACAGAAAACTCGGGTCTTCCATTGTAGTGGCTTCATAAATCAATTCATTTAATTGCTTGTAATCAAGTGCAGAGGCTTTATATTCTTTTTTCGGTGCGGAGATTTCAGCACCCTCAACAACATTTTCACTTACACCATATCTTACTTTATCTTTCAGCATATAAGCCCAAATCTGCTTTAAATGGGTTTTATATTTCTCGATAGATTTCCTAGAAATTCCCTGCTTTTCTTCAAATTCAAAATATGCTTCAATCTGGGCGGTCTGTAAGGCTTTTTATTCTTTCCTTACACCTTAAATCTATATCCTACACCCCAAATCGTCTCGATGTACTGTGGCTTTGAAGTATCTGTTTCAATCTTTTCACGAATCTTCTTAATATGCACTGTTACGGTAGCGATGTCACCAATGGAATCCATGTCCCAAATCTCACGAAAGAGTTCTTCCTTCGTAAATACATGATTCGGATTCTCTGCAAGGAACGTAAGCAGGTCAAACTCCTTAGTAGTAAAGGTCTTTTCTACTCCATCAAGAAAGACTCTTCTTGCTGTTTTATCAATACGAATACCACGGATTTCAACCATGTCATTTTCCTTCGTATGTGTTCCTACAAGTCTTGCATAACGAGCCATATGTGCCTTTACACGGGCAACAAGCTCACTTGGACTAAAAGGCTTTGTCAGATAATCATCTGCTCCAAGTCCCAAGCCTCTAATCTTATCAATATCATCCTTCTTTGCAGATACCATGAGAATTGGTACATCCTTCTCCTCGCGGATACGCTTACAAATCTCAAAGCCATCAATTCCAGGAAGCATCAAATCTAAAATAATTAAATCAAATTCTTCGGATAAAGCGGTTGCAAGTCCTGTATCACCGCTATTTTCTATTTCTACTTCAAAATCATTGAGTTCTAAATAATCCTTCTCTAAGTCAGCAATTGCCTCTTCATCTTCGATAATTAAAATTCTACTCATAGCCTTGTTCCTTTCTTACTCTTTCTATACGCATCACATATCTACGGTAACTTCATCTTTTTTCTCTGTATACTTTCTAATTACAAAGTGCATACAGGTTCCTTCACCTTCTTTGCTTGTCGCCCAAACATAACCGCCATGGTCTTCGATAATCTTTTTCACAATACTAAGTCCGATACCACTTCCACCCTGCATGGAATTTCTGGAAGAATCTGTTCGATAAAATCTCTCAAATACATTTCCAATATCTTTTGCCGGAATACCTTTTCCATCATCTTCTATCTCAATACGAATGGATTCTCCCTCATCTAAAATACGAATGTCAATCTCACCTTTATCATGCCCCATATATTTCACACTATTGCTAATAATGTTATTAATTACTTTTTTAAGCTGCTCAGGGTCAGCAACAATGGCCGTATCAGAAGGTGCTAAATTGGTATAATTAAGTGTAATATTTTTTGATTCTAGATCTAATCCAACCTCTTCTACACAGTCCTCGAAGTAATCCGCAATATTAATCACATGGAAATGATATGGTATCTTATTAGAATCAATGCCTGAATACGTTGTCAGCTCATTAATCAGTCTGTCCATATCGTTTGCTTTATTATAAATAGTCTTAATGTACTTATCCATTTTCTCCGGCGTATCTGCAACACCGTCCATAATACCCTCTACATAGCCTTTAATCGATGTAATCGGTGTCTTCAAATCATGAGAAATGTTGCTGACAAGCTCCTTACTTTTTTTCTCGTTCTGTGCTTTTTCTTCTGCGTTTTCCTTCAAATGCAAACGCATCTGTTCATAATTATTATAAAGAATGCCTATCTCATCATTTTTCATAGGATCAAGACGATAATCAAAATCGCCCTCTGCAATCTTCCTCATGGCAATACTCAATTGCTTAATTGGCTTATAGATTTCTTTGTTTACCCAAACTGTTATTAATGTACTCGTCAGAATCAAAATGATAATGGTAGCCCATCCCAGACTCGTCATAAAACGCCTGCTAATCAATGCGCCAATCATTACATCTTCCTTTGACAATTCATTAATCAGATTAACTTCTTCGTGCATACTGATTCCAAAAATAGCAACCGTAAGAAACAGTAATGGTACAAAGATAATGGTAAAAAACAAAATCATCATTTTCGTTTTTAGATTCAAGTTCATACAATCATATCCCTCTTTTTTTGATATAAATACTATAGCACAGAAACTGGTAAAATATAGTGGTTTTGCTGTTTCTTAATCTTTTTTTTATGAATTTTGAAATTATTTTTTGATTTTACTATTGATTATTCCCAAATAACTGTATATAATAACAGTAATCATTACTAATTTAGTTCTGAAAAAGCGGAGGAAACATATGATTATGAAGTACAGCCGTCAAAGAGCGGCAATTTTATCCTTTTTACAAACGCGAAAAGATCATCCTACTGCTGAGGTTGTTTACTCGCACGTAAAAGAAGAATATCCAAACATTAGTCTTGGTACCGTGTACCGTAACCTGACACAGCTTGCTGATAATGGTATGATATTACGACTTTCCTTTGGAGAGCTTGGCATTGACCATTTCGATGCAGATACCACACCACATCACCATTTTGTGTGTTCTGCATGTAATAGCGTGATTGATTTGCAACTAGAGGAAATGCCTTTTATTGATGAAGAAGCCGGAAAGAACTTTGATGGGATGATTCAGGGACACAATATTTATTTCCATGGCTTATGCAAATGCTGTCTGGAGAAAAAGTCCCAAACAATTAAATAAGTGTGATATAAAACGTGAAACCTTGTAATTATGAAGATTCTGAATAATTACAAAAACTTTAATTATTAGGAGGAAACGAATATGAAATTTGTATGTAGTGTATGTGGTTATATTCATGAAGGAGATCAGGCACCAGAAAGATGCCCACAGTGTAATGTTCCAGCTGACAAGTTCGTTGTACAGAGTGAAGAAAGAAGCTGGGCTGCTGAGCACGTTGTTGGTGTAGCTCAGGGTGTAAGAGAGGATATTTTAGAAGATTTGAGAGCAAACTACATGGGAGAATGTACAGAAGTTGGTATGTATCTTGCAATGGCAAGAGTAGCACATAGAGAAGGTTATCCTGAAATCGGTCTTTACTGGGAAAAGGCTGCTTGGGAAGAAGCTGAACATGCTGCTAAATTTGCAGAATTATTAGGTGAAGTTGTTACAGACTCTACTAAGAAGAATCTCGAAATGAGAGTTGAAGCTGAAAACGGCGCAACAGCCGGTAAATTCGACCTCGCTAAGCGTGCAAAAGAGCTTAACTTAGACGCTATCCATGATACCGTTCATGAGATGGCAAGAGATGAAGCGAGACATGGTAAGGCATTTGAAGGATTGCTTAACCGTTACTTTGGTAAATAAAAAGCTTTATAAAATCAAAGATTTTAAGAATTATAGGGTATGCCAGAACTTTTGGCATGCCCTATTTCTTGCGCCACCCTTTTATCCATGGTAAACTATTCTATAACAAACTAAACACAAGAAAAAGGGGATTTCTTATGAAGACAAAAAGAATTTTCATGTCACTGGCAGGTGTTACTATCTGTGCTGTCAGTGTCGGTGTATTTAAAATTGCAGCTTTGGGTGTAGACCCATTCCAGTCTTTGATGAGTGGATTGGACAACTGGATTCCTATTCCTTTTGGTACGCTATATGTATTAGTCAATCTGGCATTACTGACATTCAGCTTGGTTGCTGACCGTCGAAATATCGGTATTGCTACCTTCATTAATTTGTTTTTACTGGGCTATATTACCCAATTCACCTATGAACTTTTACAGACTTGGCTACCTTCACCTTCACTACCAATACGAATCCTTTGTCTAATTTTGGGTATCGTAGTTATTTGTTTTGGCTCCTCATTGTATATGACCGCAAATCTCGGTGTTTCCACCTACGATGCAGTAGCCATTGTTATATCCGGGAAATGGAAATTAGGACAATTCAAATATGTTCGTATTTGCTCTGATTTAGTGTGTGTACTTCTGGGTGTAGGAATCTTTTTATTCTCCGGCGGAACACTTGCACAGGTTCCTACCATTGCCGGTATTGGTACGATAATTACTGCTTTCTTTATGGGGCCATTGATTCAATTTTTCAATGATCATGTTGCAATACCACTATTGAATAAATCAGCTGAAAACTAGAACAGAAGAAAGATTTCACGTTACTGTTCACAGAAGTTTTAGATTAATCTTCTTTTCTTACATTGACATCCTTTCTTACTTTTTTTATAATTAAATTTAACAGATATTTTGATTTGTTAACCAAATATTGTGTGACATCTTTTAGTCAGACTGAAACAAAATTTAGTTATAAAAAGGAGAATTTGCTATGGCACAGAACAATGGAGCACAATCAGTAGAAACAATTGCAGGTAGAAAAATTGTATTTTCAAAAGGTGTTGGCCAGACTAATATTGATGAATTAAAATGGCTTACAGATACTGTTTTATCTAACGCAAAATCATGGAAACCAACCGGATGGGCATATATTGCAGACTGTTCGGAAATGAAGCCGGTTTCTCCTGCTGAAGGCGGTGAATTGGTAACCATGACAAAAAAATTCGTAGAAGCTGGCTGTAAAGCATTTGCTTTTGTAGAAGGCAAGTCTATTATGTTAAAGATTCAGGCTCAGAAGAATACGCAGCGTTCAGAAACAGGCGTAGCAGAAGGACACTTTGCTACCTTAGACGAAGCCTTAGCATGGTTAAAGAATGAAGTGAAAATTTAAAAAAGTATTTTGCAAGTGCAGGCTGTTTGCTTGCACTTTTCATTTATTAGAAAATTGCTGTAGCGTAGTAAGAATCCGACAAAAATTTCGCAAGAATTTCTTGCTAAAGTGCGTGCACTGACACCGCACTATTTTTATTTGACTTGCCTTTTTTCATGTTTTATCATAAATATTAAAGGCCATATACTCCAATATCACTTCAACAGAAGAACCTGGGAGGAATTATGAATTCAAATTTTCAAATTGTTGACTCTCTTCAAAAAGAACAAACAATTTCTTTGGAAGATTTTCGTTTTCTATTAGAAACACAAGATAACGAACTTATTGAATACTTAGCTGCTTACGCTAGAAAAACGACTACTGCCATTTACGACAATCATATTTACATTCGCGGCTTAATTGAGTTTACCAATATTTGCAAAAATGACTGCTTTTATTGCGGTATTCGTAAGAGCAATACGAATGCTCAGCGCTATCGCCTTACGAAAGACGATATTCTAGCCTGCTGCAAAACAGGCTATGCGCTTGGCTTTCGCACCTTTGTCCTACAAGGTGGCGAAGACGCTTACTTTACCGATACACTTGTCTGCGACATCGTTTCTTCCATCAAGAAGCAGCATTCAGACTGTGCCATAACCCTTTCCATTGGTGAAAAGACAAGAGACAGTTATCAGAAATACTTCGATGCTGGCACTGATCGTTATTTACTAAGACACGAAACTGCAAACGAAGCACACTACCAATCACTCCACCCATCAGAGCTTTCTTTTAGAAATCGAATGCGTTGCCTTAGAGATTTAAAAGCTATAGGCTATCAGACTGGTTGTGGCTTTATGGTAGGCTCACCCCATCAGACACTGGAAACATTATATGAGGATATACGATTTATCCAACAATTCCACCCGGAAATGGTAGGCATTGGTCCGTTCATTCCACATAAAGACACACCTTTTGCTAATAAAAACGCTGGAACTTTAGAACAGACACTTCGCTTGTTAAGCATTATCCGTCTGCTTCATCCCCATGTACTATTACCGGCAACTACAGCTCTTGGAACCATTCACCCACAAGGTCGTGAAATGGGAATCTTACACGGTGCCAATGTCGTTATGCCAAACTTATCACCAACACAGGTTCGTGAAAAATACATGCTATACAACGACAAAACCTCAACCGGTGTAGAATCCGCTGAGGGACTAGAAGACTTAAAACATCGTATGGAGAGGATTGGTTATCAAGTCGTTATGATGCGAGGAGACTATAAATAAAATCGTAACTATTCCATACCCTCATAGTTACATGCCAAAATCAGGAATATTTATCTGACTGAAAAGAAAGGAAGAACACAATGTATAACATAAATTCATTAAAGGCAGAAGAATTTATCTCTCACGAGGAAATTGAAGCAACCTTAGCCTATGCAGATGCTAACATGGACAATCTGGCTTTAATTGACGAAATTCTTGCTAAAGCAAGACTGGGAAAGGGCTTAAATCACAGAGAAGCCTCTGTACTTCTTGCCTGCGAACAGGAGAACATTACTCAGCAAATCTATGAACTGGCTGAACAGATAAAAAAAGATTACTACGGTAATCGTATTGTTCTGTTTGCTCCACTTTATCTATCAAACTACTGTGTAAATGGCTGTGTATACTGTCCTTATCATTTGAAAAATAAACATATTGCAAGGAAAAAGCTTACACAGGAGGAAATCCAAAGGGAAGTAACTGCACTTCAGGATATGGGGCACAAACGACTCGCCATTGAGGCCGGTGAAGACCCAGTGAACAATCCCATTGAATATATTTTAGAATGTATTGATACCATCTATAGCATCAAACATAAAAATGGTGCTATTCGTCGTGTTAATGTCAACATAGCAGCAACTACCGTTGAAAATTATCGTAAGCTAAAAGATGCCGGAATCGGTACTTATATTCTTTTCCAGGAAACCTATCACAAGGAAAGCTACGAAAAACTCCATCCAACAGGACCAAAACACGACTATGCTTACCATACCGAAGCCATGGACAGAGCCATGGAGGGTGGCATTGATGATGTTGGACTTGGTGTACTCTTTGGTTTAGAGCTGTATCGTTATGAACTTGCCGGATTACTTATGCATGCAGAACATTTAGAAGCAGTTCATGGTGTTGGCCCACATACCATTAGTGTTCCTCGTTTAAAAAAAGCAGATGACATTGACCCCGATAGCTTTGATAATGGTATTAGTGATGATATCTTTGCAAAAATTTGCGCTATCATTCGCATTAGCGTACCCTATACAGGCATGATTATCTCTACCAGAGAGAGTCAGGCAGTTCGTGAACGAGTTCTTCCACTTGGTGTATCCCAAATTAGTGGTGCTTCCAAGACAAGTGTTGGTGGCTATGCGAATCCGGAACAGGAAGAGGATATAACCAGCGCACAGTTTGATGTCAGCGATCAGCGTACTCTTGATGAGGTCGTAAACTGGCTTATGAAGATGGATTATCTTCCAAGCTTCTGCACCGCCTGCTACCGCGAAGGAAGAACCGGAGACCGTTTTATGGAGCTTTGCAAGAGCAAGCAGATTCTGAACTGCTGCCATCCAAATGCCTTAATCACCTTAAAGGAATACTTAGACGACTACGCATGTGAAGAGACCAAGCAACTTGGCATAGACCTTATTGAACGTGAATTGGAAAACATTCCAAAAGAAAAAGTAAGAGAACTTACAATGCAACATATCAAAGACATTGAAAACGGACAACGTGATTTTCGCTTTTAACCAAGACGCTTGTAAAAAGCTTCTTCAAAATCAAGAAAGGCAATATAATTGTTATGACACTATCGCTTAATGAAACTCCATCCGCAAACCGCTTACACATTGGTGTTTTTGGTAAGACCAACAGCGGAAAATCCTCTTTTATCAACGCTTTTACTGGTCAGAACGTCTCTATAGTGTCTGAAATATCAGGCACTACCACGGATCCAATATATAAACCCATGGAAATAAATTCACTAGGCGCTTGTGTTATTATCGACACGGCAGGTTTTGACGATAACACAGCCCTTGGTGATATGCGTATGGAAAAGACAAAGCTTGCTGTTGAAAAAACAGAGCTTGCTGTTATTTTGCTTACCGATGAAAATGTAGAAGATGAAATTGTATGGTATGAGATGTTTAAAGAAAGAAAGATTCCTGTTCTTTTTCTCATTAGCAAAGCTGACACAAAGACACAAAATGACATCAATGTCATCTCTTCTGCAATACAAGAGAGAACAAAGGAAACTCCACTTGTTATCAGCGCTATTACAAAGGAAGGATTACCTCAAGTAAAGGACGCTCTTGCAAGAAGGCTTCCTGAGAATTATGGAAGCCTTGAGATTACCGGCAATCTGGTAACCAAGGAGGACCTCGTCTTATTAGTCATGCCACAGGATATTCAGGCTCCAAAAGGAAGACTGATTCTGCCACAAGTACAGACTATTCGAGAATTATTGGACAAAAAATGCATGGTTATGAGTGTTACTAGCGATTGTATGGAGCAGGCACTACAAGCCTTAAAGCAACCACCTAAGCTTATTATTACGGATTCTCAAATTTTCGGCTTTGTCTATGAGCATAAGCCAAAGGAAAGCATGTTAACCTCCTTTTCTGTATTATTCGCAGCATATAAAGGTGACCTTTCTTACTACCTTGAGGGCGCAAAAGCTATTGATTCTTTAACAGAACAATCCAGAATACTGATTGCCGAATGTTGTACCCATGCGCCATTAACAGAGGATATTGGTAGAGTAAAGATACCAAATATGCTAAGAAAACGCTTCGGTGCCGGACTTACTGTGGATATTGTGAGTGGAACGGATTATCCGGAAGACCTCACATCGTATGACCTGATTATCCAATGTGGTGCTTGCATGTTCAACCGTCAATATGTCTTATCACGCATTGATAGGGCTAAAAAGCAATGTGTTCCTATGACTAATTATGGAGTAACTATCGCACATATTACTGGAATTTTAGATAAGATTTTTGCATAGGTACCACCTTGTCTTACGAAATTCTTGTTTAACCATCATTACGTTACAACAATTTCCTAGAAAATGAAAAAGCAGTGTTGTTTAATACACACTGCTTTTTCATTCTAATAAAATCCTTTACAATATCTTTTCCATTCCGATTTTCTGTGGAACTAAGCCACATGCTTCATAGAAGCTCACAGCGCTTTCATTTAATGACCACACATTCAGCGTTACATTGTAGCACTCTTGCTCCTTGGCATAGGCTACTACATACTCATAAAGCTGTTTTCCAATATGCTGACCTCGGCTATTCTCATCCACACACAAGTCATCAATATAAAGCGTCTTAATATCTGTAAGAATGTTATTATCTATATACTGCTGAAAGATACAAAAGACATAACCCTTAACTCTGTTTTCCTCATCCACTGCTACAAAAATAGGGGTTTTGTCATCATGAATCATAGCTTGTAGCTCTTCATCCGTATACTTCTTGCTATTTGCTCTAAATATATCCGGTCTACCGTTATGATGTACCATTAACACTTGATAAAGTAGCTTGTTAATGCCTTCCGTGTCCTGTTCTTTTGCTCTTCTTATCTGTAGCTTCATGCCTTACCTCCTGGTGTCCTATAATGCTTACTATCCCGTGTTATCATACATCAATTGTTATAAAAAATATCTACTATTTTGTTCATAAATTCTATTGCAGATAATGGCTTTGAAAAATAGAATCCTTGTATTACTTCACATCCTTTTTGTTTTAAATATAAATACTGTTCTTCTGTCTCAACACCTTCTGCAACAACCGGCAAATCCAACATTTTTGCCAAATCAAGCATACAACTGATGATGCTACGGCCTTTTTCATCATTATAATCATCAATAAAGCTTTTATCTAGTTTAATCTCATCAATTGGTACGGACTTTAACATCATTAAAGACGAGTATCCTGTACCAAAATCATCCATTAAAATACGAAATCCATAGCTTCTTAATTTTTCAAGCGTAGTTCGGAATAATTCTAAATCTTCAAACAAGGCACTTTCTGTAATCTCTAACTCAATCAACGCATTGGGTAACCCCATTTTCTTCATCTGTTCATTATAATCATCTGCAAAGGTTTTATCATACATAAGCTGTCTGGATACATTCACCGAAATTGGAACAGGTTGAATTCCTTTATCTACAAAATATTTTTGTAATGTACATACCATGGAAAATATTTCTCTATCAAGCTTACAAATAAATCCATTATTTTCAGCAAGAGGTATAAATTTACCCGGTGAAATAATTCTGCCATCTGCAGTAATCCAACGAATCAATGCTTCGCCACCACATATCTCACCACTTTGCGCATTATACTTTGGTTGAATATAAGGCTGAAACTCATGATTTTCCAGAGCAATCTCCATCTCATCTTCTAAATGTGTATTCTCATACAATGCATTACGAAAGCTTTCATCATAATACGAAATACTTTTATCTGCATTCTGCTTAATTGTATCATGTGCAATTTTAGCTTTATTTACCATTTCCTCGATGCTTTCACTATAATGCTCTACTACATAAATTCCAATTGTTGGTCGAAGCATATGTTCAAATGCCTTAGAATTATGAATTGCATGGTGAAAACCAGTTAAACTCTCTTCAAGCTCCTGAGTATCACTATAAAAATACATAACACAGAACTGATCGGTACTCTTTCTACATACAATACCATTTTCTGCAACATATTCCTGTATCATATGATAAATGTTGCAAATTATTTCATTCATCCTTTCATTGCTGTATAAAGTTGCTATCAGATTATAATTATCTATATCCAGATAAATGCATACTGCCTTTTCTTCCTTCTGTTCATCTAACCTCTTACGACAATCCAAACAAAACTTTACATAAGTTCTTCCGCCAGTAAACGGGTCAATATATAATGCTTCTTCTAAAAGTCTGTTTTTTTCCTTTTGTGAAAAACGTATACTTAATACCACAAATCCTGCAATGAGAGAAATACCAATACAATACACTGCTATACTTAGCATAACTGCAGTCTTAGATTCCTCAGCCACTGCCTTTGGAACCACATTTACTACATACCAATCATTGATTGCTAATGGCATACAACATGCTAACTTATTTCCATTTACACTATATACCTCGAAAAAGCTCTTGGTTTTATTGGCAATGCTCTCCCTAATCTTGGCAACGGTTTCTTTATTCTGCTGATGCACTTCAATATACTCAAAAATATTTTCAAGTCCTGCAATCGCATTACGGTGGTTTGTATTAATTACCACATTTCCTTTACTATCTATAATATAGGTGTACCCCTCACCTGAGAAAGATGTTACTGATACTAGCTGTTTAAATATTTCACTATTGTATACAAATGACATAACACCCATAATTTGATTGGATTCCGCATCATAAACAGGCATGGAATAAACATTAACATCTCCACCATCAAATTCATCCTTAACGACTGTAGTCAATACAGCCAATCCCCTTATGGCTTTTTCAAAACTTTCTACTCCTTTTAGGCATATTGTTTTTCCATCTGTTGTTATCGTACTACCATCCAAGCGTGCAAAGCTAATTCGTTTCATGCCATACCTTTCTGCCGTAGAAACCAGCCGTTCCATGCCTTGCTGTGCATCTTCCTTTAACACAATTGCCATACGAACAGTAAGTCCTTCAAGCAATAACATATCGCTCTCATACTGACGCTGTATCATTTGTGCGCACAAAGCCGCCTCATCTTCCATGGAAATTTGTATCTGATAATTCATATTCTGTACAATCAGATTGGAAAAAAATAAGGTGGTAGGAATGGTTGCAACCAACATAAAATAAGAAATTATTATAAATATGTTCTTTTTTTTCTTATGTATTCTCATATCATCACACATCTCCGTGTTACTATATTTACATTAATTTTACTATATTTTTATATACTTTTTTATTATATCATCTCGTTTTTAACAATTCCACTCGTGTGGTTCAATTATTCTAACTTCTTTTTGTATTATTTTGCTTATTTAATTTACGGTAAATTTTTTATGTTGTCATCCCTTTATATATTACTATACTTTTCACAAAAATATGTTATAGTGTTACTGTTTGAATGATTTATACATTTTAATATCTATTACAAGGAGGGCTATCATTTGCACAAGAGAGACTATAAAATGGACAATCTTCGTTTTTTACTTATTTTTCTTGTTTTACTCGGACATTTCATGGAACTATTCAAAGGTGATTTCACCTCTGCTTTCTATAAAATTATTTATTCTTTTCATATGCCTGCCTTTCTATTTTTGACAGGCTATTTTGCCCGATTTCATCGACGTAAACTTGTTTTAGGACTTATTTATCCTTATATACTGTTTCAAATTTTTTATCGAATCTTTGATGGCCTGATTTATAACTCAAAAGGCACCTTTACGATAGAATTTGGAACTCCTTATTGGATCTTATGGTATTTATTAGTAACTATTTTTTATTACCTGCTTCTTCCTTTGCTGGATACAAAAAATAAAAGCTCCCAAATTACCATTGTGATAACAAGTATTGTTCTTGCCCTTTTGGCAGGATTTGATACATCCCTTGGATATTATGGCTCGCTTGCTCGTTTTTTTAGCTTTCTGCCATTTTTTATAGCAGGTTTTTATACTGCACGCGCAGAAACGAACTTTCGATTCCCTGCGTGGTTTATCTTCGTCTTAGGTGTTATTTTAATAGTTGCAAGCCATTATATTATTACCTCACCGGAAATCACCAAAAAGGTTCTTTACGGATCATACTCCTATGAAAAAGCTAAATATAACGCCGGCATTAAGCTTTTTCTTCTATCTCTTGGTTTTGCCTGGATTGTTTTTTTGCTCTTTGTTATCCCTAGAAAAAAAGTTCCTTTTTTATCTGTCTTAGGGCAAAATACATTAGCTATTTTCTTATTACATGGTTTTATTGTGCGACTCGCGAAAAAGTATCAAATCTTTTGCTATTCCGAAGCTGAAAACATATTATTTGCGGTTATTCTTTCTCTTAGCATTATTGCTCTTTTGGGTAATCCCTGGATCGCAAAATGGTTTCATAGGCTTTTTACAGGGTCTTGGATTAGTCATTTACTCAAAAAAAGGACGTGAATAACTTACATCACGTCCTTTTCTATTTGCTAATATCTTGTTACTACCGTTTCTACTAGAGTATCACCTCTATATGTTAATTTTAAAGAAAAAAACTCCTTGCTCTCATCAAGCAAGCGCAAGAATACTTTATCTCCCTCCCATAAATTGAGCTTTACAATATCCGTTTTAGGAATCCACACAAGCTCTCCCTCTTCACAGTCTTGCAACTCCCCTTCATATTCTGTTGCTGTAAAAAGATGCATATATTCCGTCCCATATTCATCTGACACAAATGTCACAATTCCTCGATATGAAAATGTTTTTAAGGTAAGACCTGTTTCTTCCTTTACTTCACGCAACAGGCAATCCTCCGGACTTTCGCCATCTTCAAACTTTCCACCGACTCCTATCCATTTATCATGATTTTCATCATGCTCCTTCTTTACCCTATGAAGCATTAAATATTTATCATCCTGTTCAATATAACACAAGGTTGTATTCTTCAAAACAATACCTCACTCTACTTCTCTATCTATTTTCGTAATCCTTCCGTACCTTTATAATTACAAGATATGCTTTGCGCATCCTAGCGGAGCGTTTTACCTATTGCCTTAATCTATCTTGTATAAATCTTCTTCGGTATTTTATTTCAGCGTATTTCACTATCTGTTTCATATAAATAACGTCATAAGCTCCACCTGCTGCTCCAACAATAGGAATCCCTTGTAAAAACTTCATATACAACAACTCCTTTGATAAACCACCAGCTGCCTCACTAATGCTATCATTCAACACTCTAATCGTTGTAAAATGACCTGTTTCCATATAAAAATTCAACTCGTCGTTTACCTCATGTAGCTCTTCACCAAAAGAGAGTGCTCCACGAATCAATAGTAAAATAAACTGCTTTTCTTCCTCTTTTTCATAATCAAACCCAAAATTCAAAGCAATCTCATAGACACTTTTTAGCATGAGCCCTGTGAAAAGCACAATATCAGGGATTCCAATGCCAAGTACTCCAAGTCCAATTCCTGAAACACCCGAAATAAGCATATTCAAGTTACCCGCACCAGATGCTTTTTTTGAAAAAGCCTTTAAAGATTTACGATTATTTCTTATCTGAGCAGCAAACTCATTAATTTTGTAGGTTTTCTCAAGTTCTTCTTTTTTATAGGTCTTCTCTATTACACCTGTTCCCTTTTCAAAAATAAGATAAAAGGCTTTGGAAAATGCTGTATCCAATGTCTTCTGCAAATTTTGCGGTACTTTCTTTTCTAAAAGCTGATTTAGACGGGAATCCTTTTTCTCCATGCGCTTCTGCATATAAATTTGTTCCTGCTTCTGAAGCTTGATCCATTCTTTTTCCAGTGGTGATAATCTCTTTTGCATCAAAAACACCCCCATATTCTATGAAAACAACCTATTTTTTCTTCTATTATCATCATATCATAAAATATAGTCTTATACTCCTTAAGTTTCTCTTAAGAGTACTATATAAAAAATCTGCTAATTAAGACTCTTTATTTGGTCCAATTAAGCAGATTCTTTTATTCTATATTTTTTCTATTGCATACAAATCCTTTGCAATGCATACGCTGTCATAGCTTGCAAAGTCCTTAGCACTTGTGGTTCCTGTTAACACTCCTGCAAAATCAACCTCTGCTGATTGTGCTGTTTTGGCATCTACTACACTATCTCCAACATATAAAATGTCCCTTTTATCCAGCCCAAGATGATCTATTGCATAAAGCAACCCCTCCGGATCCGGCTTTGGTGTTTTCACCTCGTCACCACCAACAATCATATCAACCATATCTGTCATATCGAATTTCTCCAAAATAGCGTCAATTCGATAGTGATATTTTGTCGTTACAATACCGATTTTACATCCTTTTTCTCGCAAGTTACCCAAAACCTGCTTTACAGATTCATAAATCTGTGTACTTGCAACCATGACACCATCTGATTTTTCCTTAAAGTACTTAGTAAACAGCTCTGCTTTTTCTTCGTCCTTATTACCAGCTAGTGTAAAATATGTTTCCTGCAAAGAAAGTCCGATTGTCTTGCGGATTTCTTCCCTTGTCCTTGACTGTTCTCCTAGCTTAGAAAGCGCATATAATGCACTTTGCACAATGCCATCTGTCGAATCACCTAAAGTATAATCAAAATCAAAAATATATGCTTTGTACACGATTTTCTATGCTCCTTCATATATCGGTCTTTCCCTTTGGTATCTTTTCAAACGTGGATTGCTCCTATACTCTTGTCACCAAAGTTTCTACTAATTTTGCAGAATGCTTTGCTGCTGCACGCTCAAACTCAGGATAATCCATTTGAGCACTTCCGTCAGCCTTGTCAGAAATGGCGCGGATAACTACATAAGCAATGTTATTTAAATATGCAGCATGGGCAATGGCTGCACCTTCCATTTCTGTACAAGAGCCATCAAAGGTACTGATTAACCAATTCTTCTTGTCGTTGTCAGAAATAAACTGGTCTCCACTTAAGACTCTTCCTTCATATACTTCAATATCCGGATTTACTTCTCGGCATACTGCCATCGCAGTTTCCACGAGTGTTCTGTCAGCCTCAAAGAAAGAGGCCTTCATCTGTGGAATAATACCTGGCTCATAACCAAGTGGACTAACGTCCATGTCATGTTCACAAGCATCCTTGGATACAACGATATCTCCAATGTTAATCTCAGCACGAAGAGAGCCTGCTACACCTGTATTAATCACAGCGTCAACACCAAACAAATCTGCTAAAATCTGTACACACATACCTGCGTTTACCTTACCAATACCGCACTGTACAATAACAACATCCTTACCGTTTAAGGTTCCTTCAAAAAACTTCATGGAAGCCTTCTCTACAATCTGGCTTACTTCCATTTTGGACTTTAACTCTTCTACCTCTAACTCCATTGCACCAATAATACCAATTTTATTCATTTTTTCTTTCTCCTCTTTTTGTTTTTAACTTAATTGTATAATAAAATTCAGGTTTAGTGAAGTATGGGGAGTCAGAGTGTTGGGCACAATTCTGGGACACAAAGCCTAAGAGTTACTAAATGTCCTCTTCTGACAGCTTTGATTAGCACTCTCTTGCGCAAACTCGCCCTGCTTCGCAGTGCTCAGACAAGACTCCAGAGAGTGCTTGCTGTCATCAGAGAACATTAAGAAACTCTAAGACTTTGCTTTACAGAATTGTGCCCAACACTCTGACTCCCCTGCTACACTTCGCTAAACGAAAGCTATTTGAATTTATAGTATGGTAGTAACTATTCAGGTAGGTTAAAGCATTTATTGCTGAGACCGTAAGAAAATGATACGGTAAGCAAAAATCCTATCGCTGAAAGCGATTTTAAATGGATTTTTGCATCGTAATTATGAAGGTACTGAATAATTACGTATGGTGTATGTTAAGTTTTTAATTTAGCGGAGTGTAATAATTTACTAAGTTCTTATTCACAACCTTGACTGCACTCCTTCAAAACTTGGAGCAAAGCGAATGAATATGCTGAGAATGCTTTGGAGCGGTTTGTGCTATTTCCTTAATGGAGCAAGGAGGCATGAAATTCTGCTTGGAGCACTGGCCGAGCGAAGCGAGTTTGCGGAAAGCAGAATAAATCAAACATGCCGAACGCTCCATTTAGGAAATAC
>JAXJRB010000102.1:0-1832 GCA_036310845.1 Lachnospiraceae bacterium
ATTGCAACCCTACTTGCTCGCTATCTACGCTTAGCAACTGCCATTACTGTCAGCTACTCAAGACTCGCTACTGTTGGTTGGCTAGACCTTAAACAGACAGGATTTCCACCTGTTAGGTTAATTGCCCTTCGCTGGGCGCACAACTGAAATTTGTTGTTGCCTTTGTAACGATAAAATATCAATTTTCCTATTTCTTTTTCCACTGATAGAACTCTTTTAAGTCAGCTTTTACCTCTTCATCTAAAATTGTTTTCTTAATGCCTCGGATAGCTCCTTCTAATGCCATAAGTCGATTTATACAAGCCGACTCATCTATTTCCTGTATCTTCAGCCACGCTGTCTTCGCACCTACAGTTCTTAATTCATCAGGTGTATTTATGCCAACCTTTATAAGTTGTTCCTCAACTGTTTTTCCAATATTAGGTAACTTTGACAATTCGCCCATACCATCCTCCATAAACATCTAGTTGCTCAATTGATACAATTTTCTCTACATTATCTGTACTTTCTGTAATAGTAATAACAATCGCTTTCCATATTGGGCTGTTTATGGCTAATCGGATATCTCTTTTCAAACAATTCAAACCCGGCTCTTTCTGCCACTCTGCATGATGCTTCGTTTGCCTCATCAATTGTAAGAATCAAATATTTCAAATCCGATACTTTCATACACCATTCAAAAAGAGCCAAAAGTGCCTCTGTTGCATATCCATTTCCCTGATATTCTTCATCTAAGAAATATGCCATTTCTACTTCGTTAACAGTATCCTCAAATCCCATGCCTACTGTTCCAATGCATTTATCTTCACCTTTGACCGTAATGGCATATCTTTTACATTCATACACATCTGTAGAATCCTTCTGTGACTGATGCCAGTCCACATACCCATCAAAAGACTCTGGATTAGGACTATTCTCTGACCAATCACGCATAAAGCGCACCACATTTTTTTGCCAAACAATTTTAAATAACTGTTCTTGATCTTTTCTTTCCAAATCTCTAATAACTAATCTTTCTGTTTCAATTCTCACAGTTCTTCTCTCCTATTCATTCAATGTTGCATACACATAAGTATCTTTCCAAATTAGGTTTCCGTTCTCGTCCTTATAGAAGTAAATGTTTTTATGAAAAAATGCCTCTCGTTCCATACCTACTTTTTCAAGCAGTTTCCATGAACAGATATTTCGTGGATCACATTCTGCATATATTCTATGTATGCCATTATTAAAGCATTTTCTTATTACTGCAGATAAAGCTTCACTTGCATATCCATGGCACTGATAATTCTTATTTATGATAAATCCAACTTCCCTGGACTCAAAATCTCTTTTCCCACAATATATATTTCCAATAACTTTGCAATTTTCTTTTAGTTCTATTGCGTAGAATTCATCTGATTGCACTCTATATGACAGATGTTCCTTTCCATTTTCATAAGTTATTCCTGGATATCCTTCAAATTCATCGTTCTCACGTTGAACGAGATATTCAAACAAATCATCGTAATCGGAATTTTTAAACATTCTTAATATTAGTCGTTCAGTTTCTATTATCATTTCATAAACTCCTTTCACCACAAAACATCAATTTATTTCACTTGCGAGCAATATAAACATCCATACTCGCTCCATCCGTCTCAAAACATGGAATTACTTCATTTTCGACAGAAACCAATCCATTAGTTCTCATGTAATCATTCAACGTATGGTATGCGCCCGGAATCGTTACAAAAGGATTATCAAAAGGTCTGTCAATGTGAATTGCTACATATTTGTGTTCCGTCTGTTCTTTTATTTCCAATTCCTTCGGCGTAATTCCTTCAGGCAATATC
>JAXJRB010000103.1:0-2243 GCA_036310845.1 Lachnospiraceae bacterium
AGCCCCATGTGACGGCATTCTGAATAGCAATGCCAATAGCAGCCCCACCTAAGGCACGAGAACCGAAGGCAAAAGAGATGATAGAGTGAAATACCTCTCCAAGCATGGAGAAATTACCTAACAGAACGAGTAAGGTGCCAAGGATATAGGCACAAGCCATAAAGGGAACTAGCTTCTCTGTAATCTGGGATATACGTTGGATGCCACCTAAGATAACCATTCCGATTAGAAGCATGAGGATAAATCCAATGGTTAGGGCATAAAGATTCACATAGAGAGAGCCAAAAGAGATAGTTTTATCTAAGGCAGGAAAGCGAAAAACAGAGATGATATTGTGAGCGATGGTATTTGCCTGACTCATATTTCCCATGCCAAAGGAGGCAAGAACGCAGAAGATAGAAAAGAGATAGGCAAGAGCTTTTCCAAGTGTCTGAAAGCCTTTTTTGGAGCCAAGCCCGTCACGAAGATAATACATGGCACCGCCACACCATTCACCATCGGCATTTTTGCGACGATAATGGATACCGAGTACAATTTCGCAGTAATGAGTCATCATGCCGAAAAACGCAGATACCCACATCCAGAATACAGCACCGGGACCACCGGAGACAATGGCAGCAGCGACACCTGCGATATTACCGACCCCCATAGTTCCTGCAAGAGCGGTACATAGAGCTTGAAAGGGGGAGATGGAAGTTGATTCAGAAGAAGTAGCGGTGTGTGGTGTTACTTGAAAAATACTTCCAAAGGTGGTTGAAAAAATTTGTCTACTATGTGTTACATGAAAAAAGTAAGTTCGAAATGTAAGATAAATTCCTGTAATCAGAATAAAGAGAAACATAAAGTACCTCTTTTATGAAGCTAATTAATATACAATTTATACTTGTTTCCCCTAGAAAATGCATATTGTTTTGCGTTTTACGTATGCTATAATAGCCGTAGGCAAAACGAAAGTAAATATCTGTTAAGATATGCACTAGAAAACCCCAGAGTATGCGACACTCTGGGGTTTTCATTTAGGCTAATTGTACTTTTCGAAAAAATATAAGAATACATAAAAAAGCCCCCAAAAGGGAGGATGCCAAGTAATCAACCGATTACTTGGCATTATTATGAAAAAGTTATTATAAGTAATGCTATCACTTATTGTGTTTTATATCGAATGTCGTTTCATTTACTTATCTTATGAATTTAGTATATACAAAGTTCGTGACTAAATCGTGTTAATTTTTTGAACAATTCTAAAAAGAATTATGAACGAAATATGAATGGGAACACACAAAAATTTGTAGAAATAACTGAAAAAATAAAAATACCCGTCAGCATAAACTGACGGGTTCGCTATTTAGTACTGTTCTGGTTCTGCATATTCTACGCCGAAGCAGTCAACCGTAACGGTTTTCATCATCTGCTTAGCAAGTGGTCTGTCAGAGTAATCAGTCTGTGTAGTTGCGATTTTGTTCACAATATCCTGTCCTTCGATTACCTTACCGAATGCAGCATAAGCACCATCAAGATGTGGAGAGTTCTTGTGCATAATGAAGAACTGTGATCCTGCTGAGTTAGGCATCATGCTTCTTGCCATAGATAACACACCTTCTGTATGCTTTAAGTCATTCTGGAAGCCGTTCTGAGCAAATTCACCTGCGATAGAGTAGCCAGGGCCGCCCATGCCGGTTCCGTCAGGACATCCACCCTGAATCATAAAGCCGTTGATGACTCTGTGGAAGATTAATCCATCATAGTAGCCCTTCTTTACAAGGCTGATGAAGTTATTTACCGTATTAGGAGCGATTTCAGGATAAAGCTCTGCTTTGATGATATCGCCATTTTCCATTTCAATTGTAACAACTGGATTCTGTGCCATAATATAGATCTCCTTTTCAAATCATTCTACAAGATAGTTTACTTGAAATCGTTCCTAACGTAAAGTAAAATATTTACATCTGTCCAGCAAATTCACTTCGTTCGGAACGCGCGCAAGAGGTTGCTTGCTGTCATTAGAGAACATTAAGAAACTCTAAGACTTTACTTTACAGAATTGTGACCAACACTCTGACTCCCCTTCTACACTTCGCTGAAATAAGCGGTTCTTGTATTTATAACATGTTTTTACTGTTAACACGACTTATATAGTGAGAATTGCATTTTAGTCGGGGTAAAGAATGCTAAAATCCCGACTGATACTTAAAAACCTGCATTCCAGTAGGGGTAAATGCTACTAATAATCCCGACTGATATTC
>JAXJRB010000104.1:0-14481 GCA_036310845.1 Lachnospiraceae bacterium
AAGACCATGTCACACTAAAGTGTGAAAGTTCTTTGAACTGTCCTATTGAACAAAAATAATATGCGCAGAATCGCATAAGGAAAGTAGCACTTTGAGATATGCGATTCGCGAGACAAAGTGAACAAGTCCCTCAAGAGAGAGGGATTTAGGGAGATGATGTGGACTTGTCCACTTTGTTCCTTTATAGGAAATTGCTGTAACGTAGTGTTAGTTAAACAAGAATTTCGTAAAAAATTCTTGCCAAAGTGTGTGCTGGCACATACTACTTTTGATAATAGGATTAAGGTGTTAAAAGGTGGTATATAAATTATCCTAAAGCAAAATGTACAAAAAATGTAAATGCAAGCAATGGTAACGCACTAGCAAACTAACCAGTAACTACGACTAATTTCCTTTAGCTAAATATGAATTCAAAAGCGTAACAAAGGAAAAATAGAATGTTTCACGTGAAACATTGTAATAAAGTATAAAATAATGCAATTATTCAGTACCTTTATAATTGAGAGTAGACTATGAAGTCTTACAATAAGTCATAATAAATTGTTTTCAACAATAGGATTTTGTTTATTGCATCATATTTTTACTGCCTCAGCAGAAAAAATCACGTCCTAACTAAACAGTTCTAAAATAATAACACTTTTAGTAAAAAGAGATAAAAAGTAACATAAGTGATTTCCATATTATCTTTAAAATAAAATAAAAACTTTCTAGCATATCATACTTATTAGTGATATAATCATATACAGAAAAGAATAAATCAGGAGGATCAAAATGGGAAAAATAATTGCGATTGCTAACCAAAAGGGTGGAGTTGGAAAGACAACAACATCGATTAATTTATCTGCATGTATTGCACAAAAAGGTAAAAAAGTATTGGTAATTGATATTGATCCTCAGGGGAATACAACAAGTGGATATGGTATCGAAAAAAATGAATTAGACAATACGATATATGAATTGATGCTTGGAGAATGCTCAATTGAAGATTGCATATTGAAAGATGTTATAAAGAATGTATCCATATTGCCATCTAACGTAAATCTAGCAGCTGCCGAAATAGAATTAATTGGAGTAGAAAGAAAAGAGTATATTTTAAAGAATGAAGTGGATTGGGTAAGAGATAGATATGATTATATAATTATTGACTGCCCGCCATCGTTAAGTATGTTAACAGTTAATGCTATGACAACGGCTGATTCGGTATTGGTGCCAATTCAGTGTGAGTATTATGCATTGGAAGGTTTAAGTCAGCTTATTCATACGGTAAATTTGGTGAAAGAGAGATTGAATCCGGATTTAGATATGGAAGGTGTTGTTTTCACAATGTATGATTCTAGAACCAATTTATCCGCGCAGGTTGTTGAAAATGTGAAGAATAACTTGAAACAGAAGATATATAAGACAGTAATTCCAAGAAATATTCGTTTAGCAGAAGCACCAAGTCATGGAGCACCAATTAATATCTATGATCCAAAGTCAGCAGGTGCAGAAAGTTATTTATCTTTAGCTACAGAAATTATTAAAGGAAATAAGTAGTAAAGCTAAATATTACAGGAAAACAATTTTAGTTGGATTGTAAAACAGAATGAAAAGTAAGTAGTAAAATTAATAAAGGAGAATGGCAGATGGCTATAAAAGGAAAAGGATTAGGAAAAGGATTAGATACCTTAATTCCTTCAGAATATGTGCCACCTAAAAAAGGAAATGAAGACCAAAAGGGAGCAAACGAAGCAGAGACTATTGTAAAGATTACAAAAGTTGAACCAAATAGAGAACAGCCAAGAAAGCATTTTGATGAAGATGCATTACAGGAATTGGCAGATTCCATTAAACAGTTTGGACTCTTGCAACCTATCTTAGTTCAAGATAGAGGCGATTATTATGAAATAATAGCTGGAGAAAGAAGATGGCGTGCGGCAAAGCTTGCAGGGCTTAAGGAAGTTCCGGTTATTATTAGAAATTATACAAATCAAGAAATTGTAGAAATATCTTTAATTGAAAATATTCAAAGAGAAGATTTAAATCCAATTGAAGAAGCAATGGCGTATAAAAGACTATTGGAAGAATTTAATTTAAAGCAGGATGAAGTGGCAGAGAGAGTTTCTAAAAGCAGAACCACTGTTACCAATAGTATGCGTTTGTTAAAGCTTTGTGATGGTGTTCAACAGATGATTATTGATGACATGTTGTCTACGGGGCATGCTAGAGCATTAATACCAATTGAAGATGTTGAACAGCAGTTACAACTTGCACAGAAGATATTTGATGAGAAGTTAAGTGTAAGAGAGGTTGAGAAATTGGTTAAGGCAATTTTAAAACCTGATGACAAACCTAAAAAAGAAGAACCCCCGAAAAACCTACAATATATTTATCAAGATATTGAGGATAGATTAAAAGAAAAACTCAGTAGGAAGGTTTCCATTAATGCGAAGGGAAAAAATGGAGCTGGAAAAATTGAAATAGAGTTTTATTCAAATGAAGATTTGGATAGATTGATAGAGTTTTTATCTAGTATGAAACAATCATAAGTAGGCAGAAGGGGATATAAACAATGAGCAGCAATTTTTTAAAAATAATAGGATTAGGTCATATTGATATTGGATACTTGTTTTTAGGACTAATAATTACTAATGTGATTTTATTCATTTTGATGGTGATAGCATTTCTGCAAATAGGTAGATTTAAGAAAAAGTATCAGAAATTCATGCAAGGAAAAAATGCAGGAAGTCTGGAAACAGATATTATGAAATTGTATGAAGATAATACCTTTATTAAAAATCATGTAGAGAAAAATAGAAAAGATATTACTGAATTATTTAATAAACAAAAGCTTAATTTCCAAAAAATGGGTCTTGTAAAATATGATGCATTTAAGGAAATGGGAGGAAAACTTAGTTTTGCTTTAGTGCTTTTAGATGAGAATGACAATGGAATTTTGTTAAATTCCGTACATAGCAGTGAAGGATGCTATTCTTATACAAAGAGAATAAAAAATGGTAGTTCAGCAATTGATTTAAGTAATGAAGAAAAAGTAGCAGTAGAAAGGGCAATGAAGGGAACAGCATCAAATCCAGATGCGGAATAAAAGAAAGGGGAACTCTTTATGAAATTAATAACAGTAGAAGATTTAAAAGTAGGTGATGTACTTGCGAAGGATGTATTATTACAGGATTATACCGTATTACTTGGAAAAGGGACAGAAATAAAAGAAGCTTATATTGATAAACTTCGTGATCTTTCTATAGTAACTGTGTATATCGAAGAAAATATGGAAGAAGAACCAAGACTGGCATTAGAAGAAATAACAATTCTTAAAGATGATGTAGAATCAAAGATAAAGAATAAAGTAAAGGATATCTTAGAGTTACATGTATATCAGCAGACAGAAGGTTTAGAAGAAATTGCAGATACAGCACAAAATATTATTGTTGACATTTTAGAAGAAGATGCAGTTGTAGAGCGCGTTTATGATATTAAAGAGAGAAGTGCAGATATTTATGAGCATTCTCTTACTACTTGTACTATTGCTACTTTGATTGCACTTAAAATGAATCTGTCTGAAAAAGAAGTTTATGATATAAGTGTCAGTGCACTACTTCACGATATTGGATTAAGATATTTGGTGGTACGTTATGAAGATCAAGATATTCATTTATTGCCGGCAAAGGATCAGGAAGAATATAAGAAGCATCCAATCTACAGTTATACTGCAATTAAAAAAGAAAATTGGATTTCAGAAGAGGCAAAGAATATAATTTTGAATCATCATGAACATATAGATGGTTCGGGATATTCTATGGGTACAGATTTGGTTTCAAAGTCATGTCAGATTTTAGGAGTAGTTGATGAGTTTGACGAAATGATTTGTGGAATTGGTAAAGCAAGAATACGTGTGCATGAAGCAATTAACTGTATTAGAAATTATAGTGGAATTTGGTTTGATGACGAAGTTGTTGAAACCTTTTTACAGATGATAGCAGTTTATCCGGTTGGTTCGAAGGTTAAAACAAATGAAGGGGAATTAGCTGTTGTTATGAAACAAAATGTTCATTTTCCAGAAAGACCGGTGCTTCGTGTAATTAATGATAAATTCGGGCAATCTATTAGCGAAGAAAAGATTATTGATTTGATTAAAGAAACAAAGATTGTTATTCAGGAAGTAATCAAGTAAAAATGACTCAGGAAACTGAGAAAGATATATTTAAAAAGAGTTAAAGGAGCAACAGAAATGATCGATATTAAATTCTTAAGAGAGAATCCAGAAGTAGTTAAGGAAAATATTAAAAAGAAATTTCAAGATCATAAGTTACCGCTTGTTGATGAAGTGATTGTACTTGATGCAGAAGCAAGAAAGACACAGCAGGAAGCTGATAATCTTCGTGCAGAGAGAAATAGAATTTCCAAGCAGATTGGTGCATTAATGGCACAGGGCAAGAAAGAAGAAGCAGAAGAAGTGAAAAAGCAGGTAGCTTCACAGGCATCTAAATTAGAAGAACTTGCTGAGAAGGAAAAAGAGCTTAATGAAAAAGTAACTAAGATCATGATGACAATTCCAAATATTATTGATCCTAGTGTACCTATTGGAAAAAATGATGAAGAAAATGTAGAAGTTCAGAAGTATGGAGAACCTGTTGTACCTGAATTCGAGATTCCATATCATACTGATATTATGGAAAAATTAAAGGGAATTGACCTTGATAGTGCAAGAAAAGTAGCAGGAAATGGATTCTATTATCTTATGGGAGATATCGCAAGATTACATTCTGCAGTTATCTCTTATGCAAGAGATTTCATGATAGAAAGAGGTTTTACCTACTGTATTCCACCTTTTATGATTCGTAGTAATGTTGTAACAGGCGTTATGAGCTTTGATGAAATGGAAGCTATGATGTATAAAATTGAAGGTGAAGACTTATACTTAATTGGAACCAGCGAACATTCCATGATTGGTAAGTTTATTGATACCATTATTCCAGAGCAGGAGCTGCCACATACATTAACAAGTTATTCTCCTTGTTTTAGAAAAGAAAAGGGTGCACACGGTCTTGAAGAAAGAGGTGTATACAGAATTCACCAGTTTGAGAAGCAGGAAATGGTAGTTGTATGTAAGCCAGAAGAATCTATGCAGTGGTTTGATAAGTTATGGCAGAACACAGTAGATTTATTCCGTTCTTTGGATATTCCTGTTCGTACATTAGAATGTTGTTCCGGTGATCTTGCGGATTTAAAAGTTAAGTCTATTGACGTAGAAGCTTGGTCTCCAAGACAGAAGAAGTATTTTGAGGTAGGTAGCTGCTCTAACTTAGGAGATGCTCAGGCAAGAAGACTTAAGATTCGTGTAAATGGCGAAGATGGAAAGTATTTTGCACATACCTTAAACAATACAGTAGTAGCACCACCTAGAATGTTAATTGCATTCCTTGAGAACAATTTACAGGCAGATGGTTCTGTTCGTATTCCTAAGGCATTACAGCCATACATGGGTGGAAAGACAGAGATTAAATAGAAATAAAAAAGAAAGGCTGTTTGTGTGCACAGATATTTAAGAGCAATAGGTTTTAGCAAGGTTAAAAAAAGAGAAGAACTCCAAAAATTGATTCATGAGGTTGTCGTAACGACAATCTCGAAGAATCATACAAAAGAAGAAGCCTCGTCAAAGAAAAAACAAAAAAAATATTGGTCAGGTATGGAGCTTGTAGCTGACGATGATGAACAGGTTTATGCGGAATTATATCTCGATTTTGTTGATGGAGCGGGAATCTGTGTTCGTGGACAGTTTGATGAAAAGAATACTTTTTTGTACGAATACTATTTTCCGTATTTAAAGGGTAGCCAGATTAGCTCCAATGAAGATATAACAGTAGAACGCCACGCAGAGAAGGAATCTTATGCAGGAATTTGTGATGATATCAAAGTAGGAGTTTCTCTTATCTTTTATCTGCAAAATATGGTTCCTTATAAAAGAATGAAGGTTCAAAATAGACTTCCTGTTAAAGGAACTTCCTTGATTATGAGCGGTTTATCGGTTAGTGGAACAATTATGATGCCAATCATAAAAAATGAGCGTGAAAAGAGGAAAAGTAAGAAAGCGACAGACGAGCGAAATCAACTCATTGCACAGGCAAGAATGGGAAATGAAGAAGCGATAGAAAGTCTGACGCTGGATGATATGGATACTTATACCACCATTTCCCGCAAGATTCAAAAGGAAGATGTGTTTAGTCTTGTTGATACTTATTTTATGCCTTATGGAGTAGAGTGTGATCAATATTCCATTCTAGGCGAGATTGTAGAATATCATCAGGAACTGAACCGTATGACAAAAGAAGAAATAGTGTTTATGACAATCGAATGTAATGAGCTCACATTTGATGTATGTATTAACAAAGAGGATCTCTTTGGAGAACCGGCAGTGGGTAGACGATTTAAAGGAACGGTTTGGTTACAAGGCTATATTGAATTTCCACAGTAAAAACTATTGAAATCAACAAAACTTCTGATATAATAATTAAGTACGATAATTATCTAAATAATAGTAATTGTATGTGTTTCCTTAGTTAAATGGATATAACAGCCCCCTCCTAAGGTAAAGCTATGGTTGAACCCTAGCGGAGGAAAAAGGGTAAAAGTCAGAGTTCGATTCCAACAGAGAGAAGGAAAAGAAGTCGAGACAAGAAAAATAGAAATTCATCACTTAGTGTTGGATTCATAGATATGGCTGCCGATGCCAAAGAGGCTGAAAAAGCCTGAAAATACGGCATTTGTTCCCTTAGTTAAATGGATATAACGGGGTCCTCCTAAGACTCTATTGTAGGTTCGATTCCTATAGGGAACGCTCATTTCAAGCAGTAATGACTAGAAAATCATTGCTGCTTTTTTCATGCGAAACATCATTTTCGGTGACAAATTTGTCAGCGAAATGTGTTATGGAGAACTGATTTTGTCAGCGAAACTGATTTTTTGTCACCAATCCATATTTTTCGAAACTGTCAGC
The DNA here is from genome assembly GCA_036310845.1 of Lachnospiraceae bacterium. GTDB lineage: Bacteria > Bacillota > Clostridia > Lachnospirales > Lachnospiraceae > COE1. Next base: position 6,995 of record JAXJRB010000104.1, read on the forward strand.
CGTAGGGATTAAGTACAAAGTAGGATAAGGTTTGGGTTGTAAAAGTAAGAAAAGATGGAAAGTAAAACACTAATATAAAAACGCAAATAATTCATGTGAAGTATGAAGCATGGTTCCCAGCATTTCTGCCAGAGCCATTCTTTTTTTTTGCATTTCTTCATTTGACCATTCAAAGATACCAGGATCAAACAAAAAAGTGAAAGAAGACAGAAGTATTTCTGCTATTTCGTCTGGATAGTCTGTGAAAAAAACATTTTCTTGTATTCCTTGATTAAATATCTCTGAAATCATTGGCTTTAGAGATAAAAGAATTGTAGCAAGTGATTTTTGGTGTAGGGCTGCATTTTGAGGTAGATGTAGATACTGATCTAAAGAACTATCCACAGATGCTGAAGTGTATGTGTAAAATAAGAGTTTGAGCTTTGTGATAGCATCATCATTTGATTTGCTTAAAGCAAGACGCACATTTTCGATAATTTGATCGTACTGTCTGTTCACAACTGCATCCATAATTTCTTCCTTTGACTTGAAGTAATAGTATAATCCACCAGTTGCGATGTTTGCTCTTTTTGCGATTGTACTTACTGAAACTGTTCCGGCAGTCCCTTCTTTCATAAATGATTCCATTGTATTTAAAATGATATCTCTTTTGGGATTATTCTTCATCCGTTTCACACCTTCTTATATAAAGCTATTGGATTAACTTACACATAAATAATATAACAGGATTAAAAAAAAAGCAAAATAAATCTTGAATATCATTCAAAAAAGTAATATTCTATAAAAGAATTTGAATATCATTCAAAAAAAGGAGGCATTATGAAAAAAAGAAAGTGGATTATATTAATGGTAGTTGTTTTATTAATTATTGTTGTGTTGGGAATTATTATTGCGATTTCACAAGCACGGGCATATACACCTGCAATAGTGGATGAAAATGGAAAAGTAGTTGATGGAAGTATTGCTGAATTACGAGCAATTGATGTAAATGGGAAGAGTGAGTGGATTACAATAAGGGGATATGATCAGACAAAACCAGTAATTCTATTTCTTGCAGGTGGACCTGGAGGTACACAGCTCGCAGCTACAAGAATTGAACTTGCTGAATTGGAGAAATACTTTGTAGTAGTAAACTGGGACCAGCCAGGAAGCGGAAAATCATTTCATGCCATGAATTACAAAGATATTACAGTTGATACATATATTGAGGATGGAATTGCGGTTACGGAGTATCTTAGAGGTAGGTTTGGTCAAGACAAGATATATCTTATTGGTGAATCTTGGGGAAGTGCACTAGCTATCATGCTTGCAAAGGAGAAACCTGAATATTATGGTGGAGTAATTGGAACTGGCCAAACGGTGGCATTTAGAGAAATGGAAGAAATGGATTATAATAAGGCAATTGAGATTTTGGAAAGTAAAGGTGATACAGATAAATTAGAAAAACTAAGGGAACAAGGAGCACCTTGGTATTATGAGGGAAATATTGCTATGAAGAGCAATGCATATCTTGGTGTGCTCTCTGATGAAATGGCAACAAATCCTAACATTTCAAATGCTGGATATAATACATTTGAAGAGATGTTTGGTAGTGAATATGGAATTCGTGATTCGTTTGATTATTTATTGGCATTATTAAAGACTTTTAATGTGGTTTATCCGCAGTTAGAAGAAATAGATTTAAGAGAAACACATAATCAACTTGAGGTACCAGTTTATTTCTTTGAAGGGGCTTATGACATTAATGCACCACTTTATATTGCTGAGGACTATTATGAAATGCTAGAATGTCAAAAAAAAGAATGGGTATTATTTGAACATTCTGGTCACAGTCCATGGAAAAATGAAAAATCAAAATTTGTTGAGGAAACAATTAGAGTTTTTTCTGATGGATGTGAATAGAAAAAGCAGAGATGCATGTAACGAAATCTTAAGGGATTTCATACAAGAAATAGTGGTCGAAAAACCATCGACATCCGACCTCATGCACGATATAATATATGTTTTCTGTATGGACTTGAACTCCTAAGACTCTATTGTAGGTTCGATTCCTATAGGGAACGCTCTTCTTAAGCAGTAATGACAATGAAATCATTGCTGCTTTTTTCATGCATAAACAGCATTTTTGGTGACAAATTTGTCAGCGAAATGTGTTATGGAGAACTGATTTTGTCAGCGAAACTGATTTTTTGTCACCAATCCATATTTTTCAAAACTGTCAGCCATAGGGATTAAGTACAAAGTAGGAAGTTGCCTATAATGTATTAACTGAAACCACGTGTGGAACTCCTTTTGTGTTTTCTTGGTCGTTAATACATTAAGGAACCCAAGTGGTTTTTTCAATATAAAAATGTAAAATTATGGTGCTAGGCTTCCACCATTATGCCCGAAGCCTCAAAAATATTGAGATTTGAATATTATGCATCAAATCCAAAGCACAAAATCAAAAGCAAACGGGAAAATTGATTGAACCGTCCGGTCATCGAAGACCTGTATAAAATGTAGATATAGTGCAATTATTCCATGAAATATTACTAGAATTATTGTGTGTTATGTCATATTATTAATACATATCAGCTTCGCGCATACATATATTCCTCTTCTAATTTGAAGTTTTCTGCGGGAAGTATGGAAAATAATAATTATCTAAGCAGATGTGGGGGCAGTTTAAATGGAAGTTCATAGAAAATCACTAACGCAGCTTTTTGTACCAATATGCTTCGAAACACTTTTTTATATGCTTTCCGGAATGATCGATACGCTTATGCTGTCATCTGTGAGCAATCAGGCAGTAGGTGCAGTCGGAACAGCAAATACTTATATTGGTGTGTTTATCATAATGTTTGGAGTTATATCGTCTGGCATGGTTGCGGTAATGACTCAAAATATCGGTGCGGAAAAACCGGGAGTTGCATATCAGGCAAGACAATTGGGGCTTATTTTTAATGCGGTTATTGGAGTGCTGATGTCAGCATTTATGGCTATTTTCTCAGGAAAAATTTTAGAGATAGTAAGTATTGCGCCCGCCCTTTTGGAACCGGCTGAAACTTATTTGAAAATAGTAGGTGGTGCATGCTTTTTAAATGCTCTTATACCTATATTTTCCAGCTATCTTAGAGTGTTTGGATATACAAAACAGTCGCTTTTTGCGTCAATCATAGGAAATGTAATTAATTTCTTTCTTAATTCTATATTTCTTTTTGTACTGAACTGGGGAGTGATGGGCGTTGCCATAGCTACTGTTATCTCACGAGTAATCAATTTGATAATTGTAGCAGCTATGGGAGCAGTGCTCATAAAAGCTAAAAATAACCTACAGCGGGAATCTTCACGCAAGATATTGGTACAGATAATAAAAATAGGTTTTCCATCAGCGTGCGAGACAGCTCTTTATAATATTGCGATGACTTTGGTAGTTCGTTTCATGAATCAGATGGACTCGGATGGAATGAATGTTACCGCGCGTTCGTATGCAACTCAAATTGCGAATTTTTCATATTGTGTGGGAGCTGCTTTAGCGCAAGCAAATGCGATAATGACAGGCTGGCGAATTGGGGCAAAAGAGTTTGAGGAATGTGATAAGGGCACAAAAAAGGCCGCTATCTACGGAGTGATAACAGCAACCTGTTTTTCTGTGATATTTGCATTAACCGGTCGATTTATAGTACATATTTTCACAGATGATCCACAGATGATAAATCTGGTCGTAAAATTGCTTATCATTGATATTTTTCTTGAATTTGGGCGTGTGACGAATCTGGTCTATGGACAGGCACTCAAAACAAGCGGAGATGCGGTTTTTCCCGTAATAATTGGTGCGATATTTATGTATTTGGCGGCAGTGTGTGGCACATATTTCTTTGGTATACGGCTGGGGTTGCTTGCTGTGGGGGCATACATTGGTATGGCAAGTGATGAATGTGCAAGAGCCATAGGGATGGTGCTCCGCTGGAAGACAGGGAAATGGAAGACGAAACGATTAGTGGAGTAGAAATGAAGCTATTGCTTTTAGTGTGTTATTTATGTATGATACAACTATGTATTTCAAATTAAAAGAAAACCGCCCACATGGAACTTCGGAGCGACCGTTCAGTTTATATCATATACGAGATATTCACCATGCATTTCAGATTCCGGTGCATTGGCATGATGAACTTGAGATTATATATGTGAAAAATGGAGCGCTCAGTGTGACCATATCAGGAGAAAATTATATAGGAAATCAAGGTGAAGCATTTGTTGTATCACCGGGCAATTTACATTTTATGGGATCTCAGACAGGGGAAGTGGACTACTATACATTCCTTTTTCCGCTGGAGTATGTGTCATTTCAGGTGAATGATCTACTTGAGAAAGAGGTAATGGCACCGCTGAAAAGTGGGAAAATGATGATAAAACCGCAGATTGGTGATAGGTTAAGTGATATATGTGATGGTCTAATAGCTTTGGAATATTCAAATTTAGTTCCGTTTGGTGCCAAGAAAGATACAGAATTTTCAGAAAATCAAAACGAAAATATGAATGACTTGGCAATTCAGCTTGAGATAAAAAGTATATTACTTCAATTTTTTAAGAGGATACTGAAACACGGCTTTATAGTAGAAAACAACACCAGTGGCAAAAACACTACGGAAAAAGAAATGATTTCGTATATACAGCAGAATTTTACAAGAGAAATTTCACTTAAAGAATTCGGAAAACAGTTCCACTTATCTGAAAAATATATTTCGCGCTATTTCAAGGAACACTTTCATATTACTTTATCGCAGTACATAAATCATTTACGTTTGGAACATGCTAGACAGTTATTGCAAGAGACAACTCTTTCAATTACGGAGGTTGCAATGCAGAGCGGTTATGAGAATGTAAGCTATTTTATCCGAAGCTTTAAGAAGATGTATGGAATGTCACCGCTGAAATATCGAAAACGGGTGTGAGGAGTTACTTGATAAAATATGGTCAAAAAATCATCGACATCCGACCTCATGCACGCTATAATATAGGTAATCTAATAAGAAAATAGTGTTATCATTACTGCTTTGATGAGAGCAAATGGTAGCCATATATATGAATTCGTAGGAACGGAATGGTTGAACCCTGCGGGTGACAGTGTCATCATTTTGTCAGCGAAAGCCGTTTTACTTGAATGATTTTCTGTTTTCTTATTTTGACATGAATTTACAGGAAGGTTAGAAAAATCAAGGCTTTCCTTGACTTAGATTTACAGAGAATGATTTGTGTTTTCTGTATGGACTTGAACTCCTAAGACTCTATTGTAGGTTCGATTCCGATAGGGAACGCTTATTTAAGCAGTAATGACGATGAAATCATTGCTGCTTTTTTCATGCAAAAACAGCATTTTCGGTGACAAATTTGTCAGCGACAAGTAGCATGGAAAACCGATTTTGTCAGCGAAAATGATTTCTTGTCACCAATCCATATTTTTCAAAACTGTCAGCCATAGGGATTAAGTACAAAGTAGGATGAGGTTTAGGTTGTAAAAGTAAGGAAAGATGGAAAGGAAAACACTGTAGTCTTGCCAGAAAAGAAAGAATTAGCTGTAACAGAGGAAAAGGTCGTTGAGATTAAAACGGAGAGATTGAAATCTTTTGAAATACCAAGGAGTATGTTCAGTTTGCGATTGAAATTGAATATGCCTGGTATTGATTACTTTCGCATGGAGAGTGGAAAGATATGTGAGGTTTGGATCTTTGCCGAGAACCAGGCTGCAGCCGATAGCTATCGGCTGTTGACATGTATAAAGAGATGTGATATGTTTTATATGACCAAATAAAAATAGGAAGTCATATAAAAGAGGAGAATATGCCAAAATTTTCAAGTAAAGAGAGAGAAAGAATTTATAAAACCTTGTTGGAAAAGGGAAAAGAAATGTTTAATGAAAAGGGTTTCTATGAAGTGACAGCGGAGGCAGTAGCACTAGAAGCCGGGATTGCGAAAGGAACCTTTTATCATTTCTTTGAGAACAAGGAACATCTCTATATGGTTATTAACAATAGAACACAGGAAGAAATATTTGAAAACATAAGAAAGATACTTAGTAATTTAGAAAATGAAGGACAGGTGGATCGCTTTTTTCATGCACTTTGTTATGCAGCACGACAATTCATGGAAAATCCACTCATGATGGAAATAGATGCAAGGGTATGGCAGCGTATCGAAGAAAAAGCTCCCAAAGCTTGTGTTGAAGAAAACAGCATACGAGATTTGAAATTATTTGAAACAATTGAGAATTCGGGAATACAGTTTCGCTATGATTTACATCAGACAATGAGAATCATACAGTTACAATTCCTGCAGTTACCATATATAAAAGAAGCGCAGGATATTAAAAATATGAAGATTATTCTAAGAGCATTATCAGAGCACCTAATTATCGAATAACAGAGTTGCTCAGAAATGAGGTACAATGAAAATTCAACCATTAAATGATGAAAAAATGAAAAAAGACGGATGGGAAGATGTCTATGTGTTTGGATATTCCAAGGTACATATTTTTCAGCATATTTTCGATAAAGATTGTAAAAATATTATGCTTATCCACACACCTGTTACAGCAGTAAAAAACTGTTATGAATGCTATGAACAGTTGGCAAGGGAGTATTCTTTTAATGTGTTTACGATGGATTACGCTCCGGGAGAAGGGGAATGTGGAGGAGAGACAAAGGAGTTTACATTAGAGAATATGACTGCAAACATAGATGCGGTCTATCAGTATATCTGTGAAAATTATTCAAGTGAGATTCATTTATTAGGCTATACAGGAGCGGGGGCAATTATAGCACAGTACTATTTGGGTATAAATCCCGGATTTAAAAGCTTTTCACAGTTTGCCTGTGGAATCTACGGAAATACAAAACCTCTCGGAGTACCCACTTTTCTGGCAAAACCGATGTTATCTGTTTGTCGCCTGATTACAAAGAAACGACCTGATTTTACGATGGCATTTAAGCCGCCAAAGGCAAAGGGATTTCAGGCAGAATCAGATAATGAATTTTATGAGTCAATGATAGCATATCGTGATTCGAGTTTCTTTGACTTAAAAATCAATAGCTTGGTACAGATATTAGAATGCATGCTTGGTGCAGAGAGTATGCTTAAAATGGAGATTACATGTCCAACCCTTGTATTTAAAACATTGCATGACCGTTATTTTCCGAAAGAGTATTTTGATTGTTACTATGCGTCACTACAATGTGAAAAAAAGCTCGTAGAAATTAACGATACGCATAACAGTTATTTTATTCATCCGGAGCCTTTTATGCGGGAAATCGCAAGCTGGGTGGAGAGTCATTAAAAATAAGGTCTTTTCAAAACAATCGATGGTTATTTGTATAAATATAGCGATTAATTGTTTGGGGACGTTTCGTTTGTCATGATACTGGGATTTTGACCTCAGTAGCATGACAAAAGGAACGTCCCTTTGTCATGCTATTCTTGTAGATGATGATATTTTGCAAGAATTATGG
>JAXJRB010000105.1:0-91599 GCA_036310845.1 Lachnospiraceae bacterium
AATATAAAAAATTCTGTTTTTTATAAATATAATCGTGATCTCGCCTATAAATGCCAAATCCTGTAATCAGCGTCAATATCCCAATTGTATATAAAATTGCACTTATCATTATATTCATAGTTTGACTCCTTTTATTAAGACGCTATATTTCTTATTATCTTAACACATTACCAAATATTTCTCTATCTTTTTTACTGTATACATATATTTATTCAGTATGTTTTTTCTATCATATCTACATTTGTTAATCAAACAATATGTTTCATTTTTTCACACATTGAAACTTCTTCCATTTCATGCTATACTGTAGAAAAATTAGGGGCTTTTTAAAGGAGAATTTATACATGAATGTTAATGAATCAGCTGAAAATTATTTAGAAACCATATTAAGATTAAGCAAAAAGCTTCCTGTTGTTCGTTCTGTTGACATTGCAAATGAACTTGGATTTAAAAAATCCAGTGTCAGCATTGCCATGAAGAATCTTCGTGAAAAGAATCATATTACAGTAACAGATGCAGGTTTTATTTATCTGACCGATTCCGGACGAGAAATCGCTGAAATGATTTTTGAAAGACATGAATTTCTATCAACGTGGCTCACCAAGCTTGGTGTCCCTGAACAAACAGCTTCCGAGGACGCTTGTAAAATGGAACATATCCTAAGTAAAGAAAGCTATGATGCAATCAAAAAATATGTTAATTTATAATCCATTAGAAAAAAGAATGTGCTATGCACATTCTCGCACCGAGCGCGGTCGCTTGCGACATATTACATCTTCGCGCGAGTGTGTATCCTTGCGGAGCATTTTTGCTTTTTTGGAAAGAGCTTTCACGCTTTAGTGTGATAAGGTCTTTCCAAAAAAGCAAGAAAAGAGTAGCACAAATCACCTTGCTACTCTTTTTTCTTAGCATAAACTATTCCTCTCGGTAAAGCTCATTTATCAAATCTTTCTTTTTATCCTTCAACTGATCAAATAAATAATTCTTCTCCGATAGCGACTTTTGTTCCAACTGCTCACTAATTTCCTGATTAATCCCCTGAACTTCTTCTAAAAGACCTGATGCTGACATTCGTTTTGCACCAGCCCCCCATATAATCATCTGCTCTAATCGATCAGATGTCGCAACTGTAATATCATATTTTTTGCCATTTTCATGCGTAAATTTCTCAATATATTGATCCGCTGTTTCTGCCTCTCTTGTATAAACCACATGAATATTATGGTAATCAAAGATTTCTCCCTTTCCACCAGCAACCTTATATGCATCAAACACAAGTATAAGTTCACATTTTTTATAGCCTTGATAATTACACATAATATCCATTAATTTGTCTCTTGCACTATCAATATTTACCTTTGACAGTTCATTTAGCTCCTCCCACGCAAAGATAATATTATAGCCATCTACTAACAAATATTCCTGAAGTTTTTTATCTACGGTATATTCACTTCTTCCACTGTAAACATCCTTCGAAGGTGCTGTTATGGTGCGTTTCCAGCCAATTCTCTCTTTTTTTATATTTCCAAATGTTCTCGCAAAAATTTCTTCTACTTCTTCTTGTCCAATCACACCTTCTAAATAAGCCTTTCTTTGCTTAATTGGCATAATCAGTTCTTCTTCCAGCGTTTCCTCCTTATCTCTTCCATATTCTATATGAGCATGGGAAGGAACATCATTCCACGAAACTACAAAACCTGCCCCATGAGCACAAAATACAGAACCAGTCGGATTATCTAAATCACTTTCCGAATCATACCCTTTCTCCGCAATCACTTCATCTTCATTATGGCATAACTCATATCCCTTTAATGTGCAGAACAATTTGCCATGCCCTCTTGTATAAGAAATAACCTCTCGTTGATAATTCTGCATCGTAAGCACTGGCGCTGTTCCTATCAGCACCGCAATATCATCTTCTATAATTGGAGCGTCAAAATTTCCATACATTCTCTGAATATCCGTCATCGCTCTTCCCAACATTTCCTGCGGAATCTCTAAACGATATTCATACACAGGCTCTAACAATTTCGACTTTGCCCTCTTCAATCCCTGACGAACCGCACGATACGTAGCCTGCCTGAAATCTCCTCCTTCTGTGTGCTTTAAATGTGCCTTCCCAGCAATTAACGTAATTCTCATATCCGTAATCTCTGAGCCAGTAAGCACTCCCTTGTGCTTCTTTTCCTCTAAATGAGTCATAACCAATCTTTGCCAATTCCGATCCAGTATATCCTCACTACAATTCGTTGCAAATTCAAGTCCACTTCCTCTTTCTAACGGCTCCAACATAAGATGGACCTCTGCATAATGACGTAAGGGTTCAAAATGTCCTATTCCTATCATCGGTTCTTCTATTGTCTCTTTATAAACAATACTACCAGAATCAAATTCAACATCTACATGAAACCTCTCCTGTATCATGCTTTTCAAAACCTCTATCTGTACCTCACCCATAACCTGCACATGAATTTCTTTCGAATTCTCATCCCAAACAATATGAAGCTCTGGTTCTTCTTCCTCTAATTGACACAATTGCAAATATAATGTATGTACATTCGTTTCTTCTGGGACATTGACTTTATAAGTCAGTACTGATTCTAACACAGGAACTTCAGGTTCTTTTTCAATCCCCAATCCTTCTCCACAAAATGTATTAGATAAGCCTGTTACAGCACACACCATCCCTGCTCTCACTTCTTCTGCAAGCTCATATTGACTACCGGAGTAAATTCTTATTTGGTCGACTTTTTCACTCCAATCCTTTTCATTCGCCTTTTGACCTTCTTTTTTGTTGGTCAAAAGATCCTTAACCTTCATTTTTCCACCAGTAACCTTCATATAGGAAAGTCTATTATCCTGTTCATCCCGTACAATCTTAAAAACTCTTGCACCAAATTCTTCTGGATAATCTTTATAAAGCATATCTTCGTTCATTGCTTTAAGCAACTCTTCCACACCATCCAACTTTAATGCAGAACCAAAATAACAAGGATATACCTTTCTCTCGTAGATAGCCTCACGAATCATTTCCATATCAAGGAAACCGTTCTCTAGATAAGTCTCCATCAATTTTTCGTCACACATTGCAACTTGCTCATAAAACCCTTCTGTTTCCTTATCCTGCCCAAAGTCAATACAACATTCTGAAAGCTTGCGTTGTACTTCACTTAATATGGTTAATTTCTCTGTTCCATTCTGATCCATTTTATTAATAAATATAAATGTTGGAATTTGATATACTTTTAATAGTTTCCACAAAGTCTGTGTATGCCCTTGAATTCCATCTGCTCCACTTATAACCAATATTGCATAATCCAGCACCTGCAACACTCTTTCCATCTCCGCTGAAAAGTCAACATGCCCCGGCGTATCCAATAAAGTTATATTTCTATCAGGAAGTTTAAACTGTGCTTGCTTGGAGAATATTGTAATACCTCTTGACTTTTCTAGTCGATTTGTGTCTAAAAAGGTATCTCCATGATCAACACGTCCGTATTTTCTTATACTGCCACTCAAATATAACAAACTCTCGGAAAGTGTGGTCTTTCCAGAGTCTGTATGTGCCAAAATTCCAACTACTATATTATTTGTTTTCATTTATGTCAAACCTCTAAAAACCCAAATTATCATTGACCAGAATGATTTTTATGCGCCCCTTATGTCTAGAGAATCTCGTGGTCAAAAACTGACAGCAAATAGTATCCATAGATTTACAATTTGCGCAGGAACCATTCTTTTTACAAGGTGTATCAATCGGAAATCTTTGTGTATTGATTGGTGCTGCCTCGTTTCTTGCTCGATACATAGCAGCCTGTTCATCCTTTGCAACCTTATTCATTCCGACAATCATAATAACATTTCTTGGTCCATAGGCTATTGCAGCAACACGATTTGAATTTCCATCAATATTTACAAGAATTCCATCTTCTGTGATTGCATTGCTGCTAGATAGAAAATAATCACACCCAAAGATTTTTATCTCTGTTTCTCTTTTTTCTTCCGGCGTCTTACATATATCCCTGTTGTATACAACATAATCCCCCTCACATACTGCTTTTTTGAGTCCTATTTCTTCTATCGATGCAGAGCCGCCCCACCCCACTGAAGCTCCTGACGGAATGAACTCCAATGCTATTTTTAATGCATCCTCTTTTGTCTGCGCGAAATATCCTTCCATGTTTCTAGACTGTAAACCCTTAATAACCTTCTCTGCCAACATTATGTTTCTTACATTTTTGTTTTCATTCATTTGCATATCCTTCCTTTCTTTATCATATATCACACAATTTTATCTCCTTAGAAATTCGTAAGACCTTTTTTAAGCATATTTTTCTTCTGTTCCATACTTCAAGTCCCGCTATTCTAAAAATGCAATCTACGCCTAATACTGTTTCTTAATCTTCCCATCATCAATATTAATATAATAAAAACAGATATGATTGCACAAACCGTTAATACAATTGCTGACCACCCTAAACGAATTACTTCTCTTAAGTAATTATCAATGGTTGCTTCAATGGTAACGCATACTCCTGCAATAGTCACAAAGAAATATAATGTACCTGTCAATAAGGATGATGGCAACGTTTTACTTAAAAACACAGATAGCTCTAACAGTCCACATGTAACAAGTAAAATTGGCAAACCAATCATAGTTACCCAACAATCTGAACTTGTTATCAATGAAATCATAAATAAATAATTTCCTATCGCAATAGCATCTAATAATATCATTCCGTAAACCGTTATTTTTTCACAGAATATAGCTGCCATAAAAAAGAACCACAGTGTAACACATACTCCATTAACTGGTATTGACCACCAATAACGATTATACACAAGAATATTCAATAATGCACAAGTCACTGTCACTGTAAGCAGTAAAATTGATACAAAAATAATACTCTCTTTTTTACTAACAGTTTCTACCTCACCCTTCTTGTTGGGAAACGTTTCCTGCTTATCCACTTCCATTTTCCCTGGATGATAAACTATCGTTTCACATAACGGACATTTTTTTAATGTGGCATCTAATTCCACACCACAATTTACACAATATGACATTTTATGCCTCCTGACACACTTAGTATTCGTTTTTTCTACCCTGATACTTATCTGTTACTTTCAATCCTTACGTGTATTCCGTCCTGTACTAGCTTTCGGAAGAAGAACTGCTCTACTTCCGCCTCCTTAATGCTACTTGCAAAATTTATTGTAAGTGTATCCTGAAAGCTTATAATGGCGCAATTGGTTCTAGAAGAAAACGGCTGTCCCATATAAATATCAAACCGCTCTATATATGGTTCCATATCTTGATTAACCTTCATCACTCCCATATTCGTTAACCCTGCTGATGAATTTTTATCCTGTACCATTCGGTAAAACTCTCTAACCACAATATCTTTAATAAATAATGGGGCAATTCTTATAATCGGATTCGCTCTTGTTGCATAATTTGTCGTAATATCCCCCCTCAAAAACTTTTTGTTTATATAGTATCTCATATAATTATGCACTTGTTCTACAATTTCCTCAAATGTATACTCGCCAAGTCTTGGATCTATTGACGGATACACCATTGTAATAAAGTTTCTTAACGTTTTCGAAGGAAAAAATTGCCTTAAATTAACAGGCATTGCAATTTTTACAGGTCTATACCTATAAGGAGCATCTTTCTCTTGTTTTTGCATTAATGCATATAATAATACAGCATTCAAATACTCCGTTATTGTCACTTGATAAGATGCTGCAACTTTTTTTACTTCCTGCACTGAAATAATTCCATCAATGATATTTAACGTATAAAAAGGTTCCTTCGTTCCACAAATTCGATATGCTTTTTCCCCGATTCGCGGAGGACATACCTTAGCACTTGCATATCGAATATATGCGTCTTCCAATTCTTCTGCATCTGGTTTTTCATCAACATCTAATACAAAGCCTCCCGGCTTTACAGATATTCCTAACAATCTAAAATAAACTGCTAATACTGTATGAAGTACATACATCCCCCCAGTTCCGTCTCCAAGAGAATGATGCGCTTCAAATGCTATTCTTTTCTCATAATAATAGAATCGAATTGGATATCTGTTATTTGACTTAAAGGGCATAGGCATACATGGATTCTTAATATCTTTCGTAACAAAAGGACCAGGCCTGTTGTTGGGTTCTAAATATCTCCAAAATGCTCCTTTTCGAATCGCAACCTTATATGTTGGAAAACGTTTTAACGCAATATTTACTGACTGCTGAAGTATTTGAGGATTCACCTTCTCTTTTAACACAACTGATAAACGATATACAGAGGAAAAATCTCTTCTTTGTAAGGTCGGATATACAACCGCAGATAAATCCATTTTATACCATTCATTTTGATGAATTTCTTTTTCCTTCATAGCAATCCAACCCTTTTTTTACTGCTCGTTTTACTGCAGTAATCCCTTTCTTTTAATGTATTTATTTGTAATTATTCAGTACCTTCATAATTACGAGACATCTTTGATGTCTTGCAATTGTCCATTTAAAATCGCTTTCAGCGATGGGATTTTTTCTTTTTAATACTACACTCTCTTACTGCTTCCGCAGAAACTGCGCATACCTACTAGGCAGTTAGAAATATAATTTTTATTACACTTTAATATGTCTTGAATAGTATTGTTATAAAGCGGGTAGAATATGTACATCATAGCTTGCATTTTCCATTCAGATTTACATAAGTTTTTATATGATATTGTCATATTTTGTTGTATTTTTGAATTTTTTCCTGCAAAATGTGTGTTTTTTCTTTTCTACCATGCGGTATACATAAATGGTTTCATTTTTATTCTAATTTCGATACCGTTAATCTTTCACAGCTTTACCGTTGTCATTTCATGGCTTAACTGTAGTTCTTACATACCTTGTCAGCCATTATTTCATACCTTAACCGTGATTATTTCATCTGATAACCGTTATTTATTCATTACTTAACCGTTATCTTTTCATAACAAAACGGCTACAACGCTTATAAATACTGGGGTTGTCTTGTTCCCTCATACATAATCATACATATCATACATTTTCATACTTAATATCATACTTATTCATACAACATAGTAGTAATAAAATACTTATAAAATAAAATACTTAATTCATTAAAAAATCCTATATATTAAAGCGAGCCAAGTAGGTTTACTGATTGATTCCTTTTAAGTTAGACAATTTCATTTTATAAAAACACAAACAATATATATACTCTTTTCTAACGTACCGTTAAATATTCATATCTTTAGAAATCAGTATGAATGACCGCTTTTGTAGTATATTATACAGTCATTTTTTCATTGCTTTAAAGGAAATGTCCTATTTATGAACAAAATAAACCGTTATTTTTTCATTTCTTGACAAATTATAACCGTGAATTTTTTATACCTTTTTGACTCATTTGCTAAAATTATAGTATTTCTTAACCGTAAATCTTTCATAGCTTTCAAATTGTTCTACATAAAAGTAAATTTTGACAAATTGTAACCGTGAAAAATTCATATCTTGATCAAATCACAGTTGTTCTTTCATATCTTTTCTCGAAATAGCGTAAAATCAAGGCTTTTAAGGAATAAATATATAATTGCATAAGAGAACAAATGACTATTAAAGTCAACAATTAAATATATAATATACAGTGATTTATTCATTCCTTTAATAAGTAGAATACAAAAAAAGCTTTAAAATCCAGCATTGTTAACCGTAATTTTTTCATATCTTCTCTTTTTTCGTGAATCACCGTTGTTTTTTCATATCATCGATGACTACGAAAGTCAATTTTGAATAAGATCCAACATTTTTTCTGAAATCGGCATCCATTCTACCAAACAGTAGAATATTGCACTATAAAAAGACCGATATACGGTCCTTTTTATTATAATCCATATTCATCTATAAAATTATCTAATAGTGTTTGAATTAATTCATTGAAAGAACCACCATTTTTAGCACAGTAATTTTCTGCAATTTTAACAGAAGTTGGTTTAAGTACAAGAGACTTTCTCATGGACTTTGCTTCGTTTTTTGGTGCAAAGATATTAGGTATATTTTTTTTGCCAGTAGAAGGTTTTGTAGTTGCTTGAACTGTTGTAACTGCTGGAGTTGCAGTATATGTTACTTCTCTAACACTTGGGGCAGGTGCAATTCTAACAGGAACAGGTATTGGCGTAACCTGTGGTTGTTGTACTTGTAAATTTTGTTCCTGGATCGTTTCTTCATAAGCTGTTTCAGGGATAATACTAACCGGCATGTCTACTTGTGTTTGAACCTGCTCTACTATTGTTGGGGCTTCACTTTTTATAGGAGTAGGGTTAACAATGATAGGTGCTTCAACTTTAACAGGAATAGCTTCCGTTTTAAGTGAAGTATTAGTTAGCACAGGCGCAGGTTCCGTAGTAACGGTAGCTTCTGTGATAACAGGAGCAGACTCTGTAGTAGCTGTAACCTCTGTCATTGCAGGAGCAGGCTCTGTAGTAACGGTAGCTTCTGTGATAACAGGAGCAGACTCTGTAGTAGCTGTAACCTCTGTCATTGCAGGAGCAGGCTCTGTAGTAACGGTAGCTTCTGTGATAACAGGGGTAGGCTCTGTAGCAGCTGCAACCTCTGTCATTGCAGGAGCAGGCTCTGTAGTAACGGTAGCTTCTGTGATAACAGGGGTAGGCTCTGTAGTAGTTGTAATCTCTGTTATTACAGGAGCTGGTTTTGCGGTTACTGTAGTTTCTTGTTTCACAGAAGTAGACTCTGAAATAATAGGATTTTCAATTTTAATTGGTGTTGGTACAGGTTTTACTTTCTCTTCTTTAGTGTTTTTTTCCTCTTTAGCTGGCTCTTTTACGCCGGCAGTCTGTATATCTGTAATGTTTTCCACTTGATGTCCTGAGTCCAGTGCCTTTTGCTTTGCTCGTCTAAATTGATTCATTTAAAAAACCTCCCGTGATACTAATTCTTTAACAACTTTTCTTACCGCACTTGCAGCCTGATGCTGAGGCTGTAAGACAACAATTGGCAAATGACTTAGGGAAGTGTCTTTCATTGCAACAGAGCCAGGAATAGGTGTTTCAATCAAAATATCTCTAAATTCTTCTTCGGACAAATAATAATCCTGAAGGTCTTTTGCAAGATTAATTCTTTTATCAAAATTGTTTATGATCAATGCTTTTATATTATTCTCAATACCTAAATCTTCAATGTTTTCTTCCCAAAGGAAAGAAAATAATTCTGCTCCTTGAATAGCATTTAAAGAAACATCCGATACCAAAATAATGGAATCTACAAAATAGAAAATGTTTTGGTTTACAACGCCTAAATTTGGATTTGTATCAAAAATAATATGTGTATATTGAGAGAAAAAGTCACTATTTTTAGAGAAATAGTTAGCTAAAAGCTTTTCTCTTCCTGCAATACTAACTAGTTGCATTTCTGTTTTAATTAAAAGGATATTAGATGGAATTATGTCAACATTAGGCAATTCATCAATAGCACCCTTCACAATAAGCTCAGATGGATCAATTTTCTTGTTTTCAAATATTGTACGTATGTTGTTTCTGGTCATATCAGAGCAATCAATACCGATGTCATTAGTCAGGTTACACTGAGGATCACCATCTACTAATAAAATCTTATTATTTGGATCCAAAGCCAGTGCTCCTGCCAAATTGAAGCAAGTTGTCGTCTTCCCAGTTCCACCCTTTAATGTTCCAAAAGCAATTGTTTTCATAAATCTACTACCCTTCTTACTTGTTTTAAGTTCATTATATCGATAACACGTGAAAACGTATATCATATTATGCGTTTTAATAGTAACAATATAACATAAATTATATCCTATATCAAGTATCTTATTACATTTTATGTCTACTAATATATCTTACAACGGATTACATAATATATTTAATGTTGTATCACATACAATACTACAACTTCCCATCAATATGTACATGTGTAATAAAATCTGTATCACACATACACTATGTAATACAATAGTGAACACATAATGAAATGTATTACAAAACACAATAGCAAACATACGTCAAAGTGCATTATATAACACACGTGCAAAACATAACAACAGCACGATACTTGTTTTAACACAAAGTAACAGCTGTTCTACATCACTACCACCAACTGTAAGTGTAATAGACATTTTAATAATAACGCTAATTTACATTACATGTTTAATAGTATCACAATTGGTATCATAATGCAACTTATAAACTATAAAACGTATGCTACATTGTAACAGTACTAATATTACTCTTATTATTTAATAATGATATTACACATATTATTATAATGAATAATTTATAACTCACACAAACATAACAACTGTATGTATATGTGAATTGGTATTATAAATACTATTTCGCCTATCATTACCATTTATAACAATATTAGAAATGATAATGATGTTATAAATGGTAATAACATAACAATGTGTAATACAACTACCAATACCAATATATAGTGTAATACATAATGCAATAACGGTACAACACATAATTGTGTTACGAAATATAATACTCTTAGTAATATAATGAAAATGCATTTGCAGATATATAATATCCTTAAGCTAAAAAACATATATTGCATGCTATAATACAACGTGTATTACATAATACATGTTGTATTATGACTATTGAAACTTATTGGATATATGGCTTAAAAAAAGGAATAATTAGTAATAAAATACAAAAGACATAACAAAATATAACAGCTAATGTATTTAATAATAAGTTATAACATATATAATATAATACATAAAAAATGTTGAAAATTCAAGCATTTATTGTTATAATAATTACATTACAATAATATTATTTATAAAGAGTAATTTTGATATAGAACAAATATTACATTTATCTATTACGTAATATATAATACGTTATGTAATATATTCTTTTCTGCATTACATAGTGAGCCATTGTACGATTCGTTTTTGTAAATAGTATTTAATACAAAAGAATACTATGACTAATACAGAGTGTATTACATAGTGTATTACGAAAAGTAATTTATCTAATACTATGCAATACTATATAGTAGTGTTATTGGCAGACACATATATAATAATACTTGTAATGTCTTATATAAGATAATAATAAATACATTAATATGTGTATGTGTAATAGTAATGTATAGTAAAATAGAGAATGGCATATAGCTTATATTATACTATGTATTATATCACACAATACTTGATGAATTATATGTGTATTGTAGTATGAATACATTTAATAATATAAAAAAGTGTTTGCTGCTGAGCAAACACAAGCAAGAATTTCTTACGAAATTCTTGCTTAACTACCACTACGTAACAGCAATTTCCTAACGAATAAAAAAACCCATCTAAAGATGGGTTTATCTTAATCAGATAATGGAGTTGTATAAGCAAGCCATAAATCAAAATAAGAATCAAAAGATAAAATAGATTTTCCTTTTACGCCTAGTCCATCAGGAGTTCTTGTATACCAACCGTTAAGAGCTTGCATTTTGGGATCGGGAGAATTGATACAAACCCACATTTTGTCGCGGTAGTTGCGAATTTGTGTTTCTGGAATGACATACCTATTATATACTTGCTTGAAATATACGTGACAAGGAGGAAAAATAGAAAATGTAGCATTTTGTTGACGAATATCATGTACAGAGTGTGTTATTCCAGATGAATCAATTAATTCGTAGTATGTTGTTAATAACATCCAACCATTATAAGAATCACTTGAGATCCAGATTGGTTCACCCATGTGTTGCGCAAGTTCCTGAGGGAGAATTTCAATATTTTTTATTTGTGATTGTGTAGAGATAAATTCAATAGCAGTTCTTTTTGGGTCGTCAGAAAGACCTTTTAAATAGTCAATGGAAACATGAAAAAGTTTTGATAGAGCTTCTATTTTTTCAGGAGAAGGAATCTTTGCCAGAGAAGAATTTTTGTGTTCCCAGCTGGCAATTGTAGAGGTTGGAATTTTGTTAGCTTGTCCTAAAGTTTCAGCTAATTTTTTTCCTAATTCTGATTGTGACCATCCTTTGGCTGTGCGCAATGCTCTTAGCCGTGTATTTAATTTGTAACCAATAAACTGATCGGTTTGAGAAAAATAATTATGATTTTTTGCGTTACTTAATTTTGCTAGTGGATCACCTTTGCGGATTTGTTGTGTATGATTTTTTTGTTCCATGTATTTCTACCTCCATGAATTTATTATTAAAGAGAAATGATGTAAAGTCAATACAATTCTACTAAAAAGGGAACGTGATAATAAAAACAGAGTAATTAACATAATAAATAGAAATAATTTATGTCGCTATTCTATAAGATTTATGAAGGAAATATGTCATAATTAACATAAAAAAATTTCATAACATAAAAAAATGAAGGTATAAAAAAATCACTGTTAATAATATTGCTACACATTATAGAGTAAGTAAGTCAATATGTTGTCTAAAACTCTGCAAAATAAAGTAAATGATGTTGAAAAATATCATATTCTAATGACTCAAATTGTCAATAAATCAATAGAATAGAAAAGAAATAAAAGGAATATATAGAAAATAGAAATTGACTATTTGAGTTAAAATTAAAAAACAACAAAAAGTAGAGAAAGAATAATATTTTTTTAAGATATGAAAAAATAACGGTTGATAGAAGTGACAACAACTTCGGATAAAGAAACAGAAGGTTAGAGTAAATTAAATGTGAGCTTATATAAAATCTGTACAAGCAACATATTAATTGAGAATATTTGTTCACAAAATGGAAGTGAATAATTTGTGATTTGACAAAAGAAAAAGATTTGTAATCTATTTGTGGTATGTGCAGTTAGGTAACGATATGGGAACAAGAATGATTTAGTGAAAAAATTATGAACAGAAAAAGCAGGAGTACGAAAAAAAGGATGCGAAATTCTAGAAAAGTAATTTGTAAATAGTGAAAAAGAAGAGACTGTGAAAAAATGATTTTTCATTTTTCACAGTCTCTTCTTTTGTGTATAATGATTTCATAAGAAATTATTGTATCGTAGTGATTTGATTAGAGAAGTCACTTCGTAATTGATATATTTTTGAAGATTATATATCAATAATTTGGGAATAGTTATCTTGCAAGAACTTCTATGATTTCTGCAACGTACATAGTATGCATATTACCATCCGCATACCATTTATCCTTTATGTCAGGAGAAAGAAAGGAATCTTCGGTAATGCGGGTTGCTGATAGCTTTTGACAAAGAAATACAAGATTACCTTCATCAATATATGGGATTCCGTGTTTTCTTCCAACAGAAAGTCCGGCATTAGCTATTTTTTCTTCTGTTCTTCCAGAATGGCTTCCACAATAATTCATTTCTTTACGGTATTTTTCATCTAAAAATGTAAGCGAGAAGAAGTCACCGCGGTCAATTAATTCTTTTGTATAGCGGGAGTCACGGATAAAGACATAAACGACATCTTTTCCCCATAAAACACCCATTCCACCCCAACTGATGGTCATAGTATTTGTGTTTTGTTTGGAACCGGCTGTGACGAGCGCCCATTCCTTTCCGAGTTTTATAAACGGGTTACAATCTAACATTTCAATTGGAAAAGATTGAAAATCATGCATATTGTGCACTTCCTTTCTAAAGATATATTTATATTATTCATTATATAACTTTTTTGAAATTTGTCTAATTAAAGAAGCAATCTCAGCAGGAGATTCGGGACAATTGTTAATAATCCAGCGTTTAATCATACAATATGAACCATCTAGTACAAAAAGTTGTGTATGTGAGAAATTAGAAAATGATAAAGTAGAATTAAAATCAAGCGTAGAACGTTCTAGTACACTTGGAATGCTCATGAGCTTGTTCTCAAACTCAGGATCAATATTATATTGCATCAAAATCTGACATAAATCAATGTTATCTCTCATATAGGTGAGTACCTTGGTAAGCTGAGCATCTTTATCGCAATCATTATCAGAAGAAGTATGTTCAGATAAAATATCTTCTATATTGGCAAATAAATCATCTTCAATATCTCTTAATAAAGCATATTGAGAATTGTAATGCTTATAAAAAGTAGAACGATTTATATCTGCATTCAGGCATAAAGTTCGAATAGATATTTTTTGAATGTTTTCCGCCTTTAGTAATTCGATAAGGCTTTTCTTTAATAAACGTTTAGTCATTTCGACTCTGCGATCTTGCTTTTGTCTCATAGTAACTCTCCAAATTAATAGTATGTAAATGTATATAGTGATGATTTTACATGATTTTTCACAAAAAGTAAACATAATTGTGTTTTAAATATCATTATGAAATTTTAAGGCTTACTGTCTATACAATATATAGTTTTTCACACTAAGTGTATAAGGAAGAAGGAAAGAGAAAATTGTCGCAATCGATAATACATATAGTAGAAAATAGCACAAAAAGTAATTTAATATATCTTATTATCTAGCATAATAAATGTATTAATAAGAGTAATACATCGAAGCAGTAAGGAGATACATAGAATAGTATAATGTAGGGTTACTAATCAGCAGGAATACACATTTAATAATGATTCCGTGATAAAATGTAATATGGCAAAAATATCATTGTCGAAAGTCATTTTAAATGATTATTGCATGGCATCATTGATGCATATAACTACAAAGGTGCAGAAGATACTGTATACAGGTAGTATCCCGCGACGTATTTTTATGCACAAATTGTTGTTGAAACAAGGTACGAGTAACCGAAACGTACTTAAAAATTATAATATAGAAATACGGATATAATAGAGTATTTTTGTAAAAAAACTGTTATAATGAATAATTGTAACTGTTCAGGTAGGTCGAAGTATTTTTTGCTGAGACCGTAAAAACATGATGCAATAAGCAAAAATCCCATTGCTGAAAACGATTTCTAGCGGATTATTGTAAGACATCGAAGATGTCTCTTAATTATGTGAAGGTACTGAATAACTACGAATAATTGAAAAAAGAAAATGAATCAGAATCGATTTGGTATTAGAGGTAAATATGAATACGAAGCATGAAATAAGTGAATTAAATGAATTGTTGCATGAATTATTAAATATAGGTGAGATGATGTTAATAGCAGGTGGAGAAATAAAGAGGGTTGAAGATACATTAATCAGGATGGGATTAGCGTATGGAGCCGAAAGGATGAATGTATTTGTAATAACATCTAGTATTGTTGTTACGATGGTATTTTCAGATGGAACAGAGTTAACACAGACTAGAAGAATCATGGATGAGTCGGGAACAGATTTTAAGAGGCTGGAAGCATTGAATGGATTGAGTCGTACTTTTTGTAGGACAACCATGACAGTGGATGAGTTGAAGAATAGAATTGCTTATTTGGATGAAACACCTCCACAGTGGCAAAGTTGGGTAGGAAGTGCTATAGGGGCATGTAGTTTTGCTTTGTTTTTTGATGGTGCAATAAAAGATGGCATATTTGCTGCTGTTTTTGGAGTTTTAATCTGTTTTTTGAAAAAAAAGTTAAAGCCAATTTGTCCCAATAATGTAGTATTTAATTTATTGTGTTCGTTTATTACAGGTGTGGCAATTTGCTTTAGCGCAAGGCTTTTTACATTTTTACATGCAGACAAGATTATGATGGGTGATATTATGTTATTGATTCCTGGAATCGCAATGACAAATTCTATTCGTGATGTATTGGTGGGGGATACAATAGCAGGTGTCATGAAATTTGTTGAAAGCTTGTTATGGGCAGGTGCAATTGCATGTGGTTTTATGCTTGCAATTCAATTAATAGGAGGCTGAAATGGAAAAAATAGTACTTCAATTATTAATGGCATGGGTAGGAGCTGTTAGCTTCTGCTTTATGTTTAATCTTAGAAAAAGGCTTATACCGATTGCTTCGGTTGGAAGTGTGCTTTGCTGGGGTATATATTTGTTGGGGGCGCATTATTATAATGGAGAGTTTATTCCATGTTTACTGGCATCAGCAGTTGCTGCCTTTTATGCAGAGATATTAGCAAGAATAAAAAAGGCACCAGCTACGTTATTTCTTATAACTGGCGTTTTACCTGTAATACCAGGAAGTAAGTTGTATTATACCATGAGTAGTGTTGTTCATAAGGATTGGCAGCTAACAAAAAAATGCGGCATGCAGACAATAGAATCAGCGATAGCAATAGCTATTGGAATTAGTCTGATATGGGCTTTTAGTGTCATGATAAGAAATATTAAGAATGATATTGACTTATAGAAAATAGTATGAAAAATAAATTTTTCATACGCAACTTTGTGCCTGTGGCCCAAAGTTTGCGGAATTGGAAAGGTATGGTTATTAGTGTGTTATTTTTAACTCAATCCAATAAAAGTCTTTTTTATTGGTTAGGAAAGTGCCGGAACGAAATCTTTAATAGGTATGATAGAATGACGGTTAAGATATATGTTTTAATGATGCGCACGCAAAAGAATGGTATTATGTCGCCAAAATGCGACGCTTTTGCGGTGTGAGAATGTGTCATGCACATTCGTTATTCTGTATGATTTGTTAGGTATAGATATTTCCTATGACAAATAAAAGATTATAGGTATTATACAGATTTGAAATAATATGTTAATTTTAATCCATACAATACATATAGGAATAGTTAGTAATGAAAAAAAATAGTGTGAAAGAAAAATTTTTCACGCACGAATTTGTGCCTGTGGCCTAAAGTTCGCAGGTTAAGGAAAGGGCAAGGTTATTAATATGAATAATAAGAAATTAAGATTTGAAACATTACAGCTTCATACAGGACAGGAAGTAGCAGATCCGACAACAGGAGCTAGAGCGGTACCGATTTATCAAACGACATCTTATGTATTTGACAATTCAGCACATGCGGCTTCGAGATTCAATTTGACAGATGTTGGAAATATTTATGGAAGATTGACGAATTCTACACAGGAAGTATTAGAAAAAAGAATCGCGGCATTAGAAGGTGGTGTTGCCGCTCTTGCTTTAGCATCTGGTGCGGCAGCCATAACCTATGCGATTCAGGCATTAGCACAAAATGGTGACCATATTGTGGCACAGAAAACTATTTACGGCGGAAGTTATAATTTGCTTTCACATACTTTATCACAGTATGGAATTTCAACAACTTTTGTGAATATTCATGATTTAGCAGAGATAGAAGAAGCAATTAAACCAAATACAAAGGCAGTATATATTGAAACGTTAGGCAATCCTAATGCGGATATTCCTGATATAGACAGAATAGCAGAGATTGCACATAAGCACGGATTGCCATTAGTCATTGATAATACGTTTGGAACACCTTTTCTGATACGTCCAATTGAACACGGAGCAGATATTGTCGTTCATTCTGCGACTAAATTTATTGGGGGACATGGTACAACACTTGGTGGTATTATTATAGATTCAGGAAAATTTGACTGGAAGAAAAGTGGTAAGTTCAAAAATATTTCAGAGCCCAATAAGAGCTATCATGGAGTATCCTTTGTAGATGCAGCTGGAGAGGCAGCATATGTAACTTATATTAGAGCAATCCTTCTTCGTGATATGGGAGCGACGATTTCACCATTTCATGCATTTTTACTATTGCAAGGTGTTGAGACATTATCACTTAGATTAGAAAGACACGTTGAAAACACAAAAAAGGTAGTGAATTATCTTACTGCGCATCCGCAGGTAGAGAAGGTGAATCATCCATCACTGCCAGAACATCCGGATTATGAGCTTTATAATAGATATTTTTCAAATGGTGCAGCATCCATTTTTACGTTTGATATAAAGGGGGGACAAGAGGAAGCATACAAATTTATTGATAATTTGAAGCTATTTTCACTTTTAGCAAATGTTGCAGACGTTAAGAGTTTAGTAATACATCCGGCAACGACCACCCACTCTCAATTGAGTGAACAAGAATTAAAAGAGCAGGGAATTAAGCAGAATACAATACGCTTATCAATTGGTACAGAACATATTGATGATATTCTGGAGGATTTGGAGCAGGCTTTTGAAGCTACATTATAACAAGGGCATTGACAAAAATAGATTTTAGATTATATGCTTATAAAATCTAAAGTATGTATCAAGGTGCTAGAGGTGATATATGACATTAACACAGTTAAAATATGTGATAACTGTGGCAGAAGAAAAATCTATGAATGAGGCTGCAAAGAAATTGTTTATTTCGCAACCGAGTCTTTCTTCAGCCATTAAGGAAATCGAAGAAGAAATAGGGTTTAACGTATTTAAAAGAAGTAACAAGGGAGTAATCATAACACCGGAGGGTGAAGAGTTTGTCGGATATGCAAGGCAGGTAGTAGAGCAATATACGTTGTTAGAAACAAAATATATTGAAAAGCAACGTACAAAGAAGAAGTTTGGTGTATCAACACAACATTATACCTTTGCTGTAAATGCGTTTATAGAGATGGTAAAGCAGTTTGGTATGGAAGAATATGAATTTGCAATCAGAGAAACGAAAACCCATGAAATAATAGAGGATGTTAAAAATTTTAAGAGCGAGATAGGGATTTTGTACTTAAATGAATTTAACAAGAAGGTTCTAAATAAAATATTTGCAGAATCCGGAATGGAATTTCATCCGTTATTGGATTGTCATATCTATGTATATATGTGGAAGGGGCATCCTTTAGCAGATAGAGAAGAAATTGCGTTAGAGGAGTTAGAGGATTATCCATGTCTGGCTTTTGAGCAGGGAAATAACAATTCATTCTATTTTGCAGAGGAGGTATTAAGTACCTATCATTATAAGCAGATGATTAGGGCAAATGACAGAGCAACATTGCTTAATCTGATGGTTGGATTAAACGGATATACCTTATGTTCTGGTATTATTTGTGAAGACTTAAATGGTTCGGACTATTGTGCAGTAAAATTAAAGTCTAACGAAACAATGACAATTGGTTATCTGGTGCGTAAAGGCGTTACCATTAGTTCATTAGGACAAATTTATATTGAAGAGCTTGCAAAGTATAAAGAGAAGGCGTTATTGTAATGCCTTCTCTTTATTTTTTGGCAGGAAAGTATGATTATACATGCTGTTATTCATTACAAAAAGAGTATATGAGCAGATTCAAGCACCAAAAAAATTTTATGTTTTTGAGAATTCAGCACATAGTCCGTTGTTTCAGGAACTGGAAAAGGGAATGGAGTTGATGAAAAATATAATTAAAAACATATTGACATTAACCAACGTTGGGTATAATATATATTCAATGTTGGTTATCAACAATTGGATATGATTACACAAAGAGAAAAAAGGTATGGTAATTCAATGGTTAAGAGTTTGATTCTATATTATTTGAGTATTAAGCCCACTCATGGATATGAGATACAAAAGTTCATTCAGCTTTCTGGTATAGACCAATGGACAAAGATTCAGTCAGGTTCTATCTATTATGCTCTCACAAAATTGGAGAAAGAAAAGTGTATTCAGGTTTTGAAGGAAGAAAGAACCGGCTCCAGAGTTCGCAAAATTTATGAAATTACTGATTTAGGAAGAAATGAATTGGAAAAAGAGATGCGTACGGAGCTAATGACACCAATTGTGGAAACAGGTTCGTTAAAGTATGTTCTTTATACAATGATTAGTGTGCTGACAGAACAAGAAGCAAAGGAGCTTATTGAAAAGCACATTGCTGATTTGGAAGAAAAAAGGAATTATTGGGAATATTGGAGAGATTTAAAGGGTAATGCCACAGCAAATAAGCTGATGAAACTTTCCTTTGATATGACGATTCATTCATTAGAGGACCAGATTGCATGGCATGAGGAGTTGTTGCATGGTTTAGATGTTTATCGAAAAGAATCAGAGGATATGGCAAAGATGATAAAGGCATTTGAACCAGATTGTATTCCTGAAACAGCAGGCGGAAGTATAGAAGAGAAGGAATTACAAGTACAGTTAGCGCAGATTGAAAGGATTAAGGAAGCAGTAGAATCAGATCCGAAACGGGCATTAGAGCAATTGAATGAAATTATGGATGCATTAAAAAAGCAAACAACATAAGGGATTGTAAAAATCCCTTACTAATAATCCATATACCCAACATTGGATAATAAACCTTGGACAAACATAAAGGAGAGAAAGTGTAATGAAAAAAAATGTAGTAGAAGTAAGAAATTTTGAAAAGAATTATGGAGAGAGAAAGGTAGTGGATAATCTTAGCTTTAAAGTAGCAGAAGGTGAAATTGTAGGATTACTTGGACCAAATGGTGCAGGAAAGAGTACACGATTAAGATGCTAACAGGTATTGAGCCATGTGATAGTGGTGAGTTACCTGGTTATGAAAAATAATATAAGAAGATAAATGGCAAGGAAAAGTACATATATATTGATGCTAGTTATTCCTTTATGCCTTGTTTTCATAGGTTCGATAAGCGTAAGAATAGAAGATAAGCAGATTAGAGTAGGTATACTGGGAAGTAAGGAATATATTGATTATGTGGCGGAAGAGTTACAGAATCAAGAAGGTATATCTTATCAGATTGCAGATATAGAAACAATTCATGCAGATACAATTATGGGGAAATACCATTATGTATTGAAGGAACAAGATAGTGACAATGTTTTACAGAATATAAAAATGACAGTAAAACAGAAAAGAGATGAAAGAATGACGGTTCATGCAGTTAGACAATGTATGCTTTCCGTATTGTTACCTGTTTACATGACAATAGCAACTATTTATGGTATGAAATATCTTCAGGACAAAAGAGAACTGGCGTTAGAAAGAGTACTTGTGTCTGGTGGAACAAGAAGAGGCTATTTAATGGGATGTTTTTTATCCAATTCGGTTATAACAGGCATTCAATTAGTCGTAATATTGATGATTTGGAATGTATTTGATGAAAAATTTTCTTTTTCACTTTTTCAGACAGGAATCATTTTGTTTTTTACCTTGATTGTATCAAATATCTATGGAATTCTTGTTAGTATGCTTAGCAAATCGGAAATGATGGCAGGAGTATTAGGGTCATCAGGAGCTGCGCTTTGTTCTCTTTTAGGAGGTACGTTTATAGCAGTGGCTGATATGCCAAGACTTTTGCAGGTTTTGAGTATGCTAAGTCCGATAAATTGGTTGATGCAGTTGCTGTAGTGAATGTAAGCAAGGTAAAAAACAGTGCTTTAACATATAAAAAAGCTGCTAAGAGAGCAGCTTTTCTAATATCTGTAATCCGGTTCGATAATCTTCTATTTTTTCAGCAGAAATAAGAGAGACACGAATTGCATTTGGAATGGATTCGGAACCTACAATAAAACGATCTGCACTATATACTTGAAGATTGTGGGATAATGCCAGCGCTTCAAATTGTGCAGGAGTAATAGAGGTTGGAATTTGAATCCAGCGAATAGGACTGTGAAAATCACCTGTATTTTTGAAGTCTTTTATTATTTCATCAAAGATCTGGTTGCGCTGTTCCAAGTCTTGGATGCGAAGGCTACGTATCTCATCAAAGCGTCCTGACAGAATCATTCTGGTAAAGAGTTGCATCATTAAGGCAGGTGGAGCTATTTGCATGCCGTATAAGCTTTCCTTTATAAGTGGGTATGCGGTCTGCGGACAATGTATTACGGCAAGGCGAAGCCCCGGAGCGAGAATTTTTGAGGTACTTGATATAAAAATTCCTTGGTTTGGTGCAAATGAAGCAATGGGTGGTAATGGTTTCGGTAAAAAGAGTGTATAAATAGCATCTTCTATAAAGGGAACTTTTTCTTTCTCACAAAACGTTGCAATGAGCTTTCGCGTTTCAACAGATAGTAATTCGGAGGTAGGATTGTGAAAATCCGGAATAAAGTAAAAGCCTTTTACATTTTGTGTTTTGTGGGCGTATTGAAGAACGTTTTCTGTTATTTTGCCATTTTCCAAATGAAGCGGTACTAAGTGGATACCAAGTATTTTGGCGGCAACCTTTAGACCTGGATAGGTGGTTGGCATGGTTGCAATACGGTCACCGGCTTGAAAATGCGCTGAAAGCGTTGCGAAGATAGCATTCTGACTTCCAGCACTGTATAAAATGTGCTCTTTCGAGGAGGAAAGAGAGAAGTAAGAAAGCCATTTTTGTGCGGCTTGTATCTGTAAATCGTCGTATTCGATGGTACCGTATTGGAGAAGTTTATAAAAATCAGGTTCGGTTGCCATTGTTTGCAGATAAGAAGAGACATATTTATTAAATTCTGCGTTTGGCAAAATGGCTCCCATTTCGATGATATTCGGATGGGAACTATTCAGCATCAGCATACTGTTTGACGCTGCATCGGAGGAGATATATGTTCCGTTACCGACAACACTGCATATTAGTCCTCTTTGTTCGCAGAGCTTAAAAGCTCGCGTAATTGTACTAAGATTAATGTCTAAGAAATCGGCAAGTTCTCGCTGTGGTGGTAATTTTGTACCTGGCGTAAGCTTGCCGCTTAGAATGTCAGCTTCCAAGGAATCTGCAAGGTATATGTAGATGGGTTTTTTAGAATTTTCTAATGTGGGTTTCCAGCTCATTGGGTAGTTTTCGAAAGAATTTACAGGCATGGTGAAGTTCTCCTTTTGGTATTAGTACGCATTTTCAGTTTATGTATATTTCCGTTACACTAATAAAAAATATTGTCTTGCATACAATTTTACGATTGTATGCATATAATTTCAATTGTATCATTGGAAAAAATAAATACATTATAAAATTTGAGTTTAGTTGCAATCATTACTTAGAAAGGTAGGAGAATATTATGAACCGTATTGTATCAGAAAGAATTAAGCAGACACCACCATCTTTTATCAGAGGGATTTTAAAAGTGGCGGAGAGTGAGGATGTGATTTCTTTTGCAGGAGGATTACCGAATCCAATTTCGTTTCCGCAGGAAGCACTCAAGGAATCTATGGATAGAATAGTTGCAGAGTATGGAAGTCGTGTATTTCAATATGCATCAACGGCCGGTTTATTACCATTGCGTGAGTATATTGCAGAAAAATATAAGCGCCAGTATAACCTGGATGTGTGCGCAGAAGATATCATTATAACGACAGGGTCTCAACAGGCACTGGATTTAATAGGAAAGGTATTAATAGATAAAGGTGATTCTGTTTTGCTGGAAGAACCGGGATATTTAGGAGCAATTCAAGCATTTTCGCAGTATCAACCGAACTTCTGCGGTGTGAGTCTACAAGAAGATGGACCTAATATTGCACAGTTTGAGGAGGCTTTGCAGGATCGAAAAGTAAAGTTTGCTTATGTAGTACCGAATTTCCAAAATCCGACAGGACTTACTTATTCGGAGGAAAAACGTCAAGCAGTTTTGGCATTGGTAAGAAAGTATCATTGTATTTTGGTTGAGGATGACCCTTATGGAGAATTGAGTTTTGATGGGAAAGTAAGAGGGTATATTAGTAAGGGAGATTTGAATGAAAGCATTTTACTAGGAAGCTTTTCTAAAATCGTAACGCCAGGTATGCGAATAGGATATATGATTGTCAAAAATGAGAAGCTTCGAAAATATATTAATACAGCAAAGGAAGCAGCGGATTTACATTCAAATATTTTTGCGCAATATTGTATACACGACTATGTAATACATAATGACTTACAAAAACACATACAGAGTATAATAGGATTGTATAAAGAGCAATGTGAGACAATGATAAGTGCAATGGAAATGTATTCTCACGAAGGCATTACTTTTACAAGACCTAAAGGAGGGATGTTTATCTGGGCGACATTACCAGAGGGGCAGAGCGCAAACGAATTGTTTGATAGAGCAATTGAGAGAAAGGTTGCTTTTGTGCCAGGTAATCCATTTTATATTGATAGAAGAGTAGCCAATACCATGCGATTGAATTATACAAATACTTCGAAAGAAATGATAGTGGAAGGAATTAGGAGGATTTTCGAGTTGTAAAAATACACGAAAAAACACGAAACGATATGTGCACTATTTATCAAAATGATGTAACGAAGTGAGTTTTGGTTGACAATAATGTTGGCAATATTTTATACTTTCGAAGAAAGAATGATGTTGATTTTGGTGAATGAAACGTTTCTAAGAGTGCTACGATATAGCATGTTGCCGAATTGACAAAGGGCCTATATTCTTTTTACTAGTTTTTATTACATAATTTATAGGAGAGTTAAGAAATGAGCTACAAATTTAATCAAAAATGGAAGGCTAAAGTCTTTAGTGCGATTTTAGCTGCAAGTATGGCGTTTACAAGCTTTATCAGTACGCCAGTTACTACCTATGCTGCAGAGGATTATGGTCTTGCGGATAACATTCAGGATGGTGTAATCTTACATTGCTTTAATTGGAAGTATAATGATATTAAGGCAGAGCTTCAGGATATTGCAGAAGCTGGTTTTACTTCTGTACAGACTTCACCGGCACAGGTTGGATGTAATCCGGGAGTTTGGTATAATCTCTATCAGCCACTTGGATACTATGCAGGAACTAATGATCTTGGAACTGTAGATGAATTAAAGTCTCTTTGTGCAGAAGCAGATAAGTATGGCATTAAAGTAGTAGTTGACGTTATTGCGAATCATCTTGCAGGAGACCATACTAATATTCAAAACGATCTTAAAGGCTGGGAATATTGGCATCACCCGGATTTTCCGGCAAGTAGAAATTATAATGATCGTTATTGTGTTACGCATGGAAATGTTGGTATGCCGGATATCAATACAGAACATAGTTATGTTCAGCAGTGTGTAGCTAATTACCTTGAGTCATTGAAGAGCTATGGTGTTGATGGTATCAGATGGGATACTGCAAAGCATATCTCATTACCAAGTGAAGGTAGCAATTTCTGGCCTTCAGTAACTAAGCAGGGGTTATATTTTTATGGAGAGATTTTAAAAGCACCTGATGATAGAGACTTTGGAAATGAACACCTGATGAAAGAGTATACAAACTATATGTCTGTAACAGATAGTATGTATGGAAAGGCTCTTCGTGATGCTTTCAATGAAGGAAAAGTTCCAACCAGTTATGGAAATTGGGCTGCACGCGGTATTTCTAATGATAAGCTTGTATATTGGGGTGAAAGCCATGACACATGGTCAAACAATCATGATTGGGGATATTCAAATGAAATGAGTCAGAATGTTATTGATCGTGCTTATGCAATAGCTGCGAGTCGTGATGATATTAGTGCGCTATATTTCTCTCGTCCTTCTTCTAAATATAAAGAAACTATTTACGGTGGTCAGAAGGGAAGTACTCATTTTGAGAGTCCTGAAGTTGCAGAAGTAAATAAGTTCCATAATGCAATGATTGGCCAGAAGGATTATTATACAACAAAAGACGATAATGCTGTTGTATGTCGTGAGAAGGGTGCTGTTGTTGTTGCAGGTAACGGTGGAAACAAGGATGTTACTGTTCCGAACGGCGAAAGCAAGGAAAATAAAGGAAAATATACTACACAGCCTGGTAAATACATAGATCAGATTACTGGTGCAGAATGGACAGTAACAGAGGAGAATATTTCCGGTAAGATTGGTTCTACAGGTATTGCTGTTCTTATGCAGAAGGATGTTCCACCAATTAAAACAGCACCTATATACTTTGATAATGCAGAAAATTGGAATACTGTATATGCTTATTACTGGAGTGATAGCAATAAGGCAATGACAACATGGCCTGGTACCAAGATGAATGCGTCTAATGAAAATGAGAACGAATACAAAGTAGAAATTCCAGAGAATGCAAAATATGTTATTTTTAATGATGGAAATACTACTAAAACAGATGATTTAACAATCAGTGCATTTAATAAGGTATATAAGAATGGTGAATGGTGTGATCGAGTAGTTACATTAAAGAAAATTTATTATAATAATGCAAGCAACTGGAATAAGGTTCATGCTTATTACTGGAGTGATAGCAATGAAGCTATGACAACATGGCCAGGTGTTGAGATGTCAAATGCTGGCGGAAGTGACTATGCTGTAGAGATTCCTGATAATGCAGAATATATCATTTTCAATGATGGAAATACTACTAAAACAGATGATTTAACTTTGGAAGGTTTTGATAAGATTTATAAGGATGGAAGCTGGTCAGTATATGATGGCGAGGATGATCCAATTCCAACATTAGATGAAATCTATTATAAGAACACAAATAACTGGAATAAGGTTTATACATATTACTGGAGTGATAGCAATAAAGCTATGACAACATGGCCAGGTGTTGAAATGTCAAATGAAAAGAATGATGTGTATAAAGCACAGATTCCTACAGATGCTAAGTATGTTATCTTTACAAATGGAAATGGAACACAGACAGATGACTTAACATTAGAAGGTTTTGATAAGATTTACGATAATGGAAGCTGGTCAGTATATGATGGTACAGAAGAACCAATTCCAGAAGGAAATATTTTCTATCAGAATACGGAAAATTGGGATGATGTATATGCTTACTATTGGAGTGAGAGTGATACAAAGCTTACAACATGGCCAGGTGTTCAGATGACAGATGCAGGAAATGGTGTATATGCGATTGAAATTCCGGAAGAAGCAGAAAATATTATTTTCAATAATGGAAATGGAACACAGACAGATGACATTACATTAGAAGGCTTAAACAAGATTTATAATAATGGAAGCTGGTCAAATTTTAAATAAGCTGCAATTGCGGTAAGAAATTATATATAGCATAAACAAAAAAACAGGCTACGTACAAAGTATAGTACGTAGCCTTTCTTTCTACATATTATATATAGAAAGAAAGGCTAGATTGACCAATGAATATATTTACAGTAGAATGAACAAGAGGTGTCAGTGTAAATACATAAGATTAGTGTCGAATGAAAGGAAGTAAAAATGAGACCATTGTTTATGATTATTTATATCTTTGTGAAAACGGTATGTTCTTTTCCGATAAGAGCGTATAACAAACTGATTTATAAAGATAGTAAAGAAAGATTTGATAGGAACTACCAAATGCTTCATAAAATGTCATATCGAATGCTGAAAATTGCAGGTATTCAGGTAGAGGTTGATGGTAATTGTCATTATGAAGAAAATAATCCTTTGTTGTTTGTAGGAAATCACAGGAGTGATTTTGATAGTTTGATTATGATTGCGTATTTGAAAAGACCAATGATATTTATTGGTAAAAGTGAGATTAAAAAGATGCCACTGATTGGTAAATGGTTTATCGATGTGGGATGTATTTTTATAGATAGAAAGAATGCAAAAGAGTCTTTGAATGCCATTTTTGAAGGGATTGAACGAATAAAAGAGGGATATTCCTTAGTAATCTTTCCAGAAGGAGGGAGAACGAGAGAAGAGGGGATTCGTGAATTTAAGCCAGGAAGTATGAAGTTAGCAACAAAAACAGGTGTTGATATCGTTCCAATCACTCTTTATAGAACAGAAGATTGTTATGAGAAGAACCATAAAATAGCGTCTGCAAAGGTAAAAATGGCAATCAGTGAGCCAATTAATATGGAAAAAGAAGGATTGAAAAATACGGTAGCTATTGCAGAGTATGTTCACAAAATGATTGAAAATAATTACAAAGAAATGGAAGAAATTTACAGTTTGAGAAATTCATAAATGATAGATTTATCGTAATTATGAGGGTACTAAATAGTTAAGATTTATCAAATTTAGCTTGAGTCAGTGTAAGAAATAAAGTACTTGTAAAGTTAGTAGGTACTGGAAAGACGAGGTTATGAATATGAAGATTGTGAATTTGATGGAAGATACCGATGGTGGAAATGGCTGTGTGTATGAGCATGGTCTGAGCTTTTACATAGAAACAAAAAAGCATAAGTTATTATTGGATACAGGAGCTTCTGAAGCAACCTTGTTGAATGCAGAAAAGTTAGGAATTGATTTAACGAAGGTAGATACGGTTATTTTAAGTCATGGTCACTATGACCATTCCGGTGGCATTATGGCATTTGCAAAGCTGAATCCAATGGCAAAGATTTATTTGCAGAAGTCAGCAGGTTATGATTACTACAATTTGAAAGATAATAAAGAAAAATATATAGGTATCGATAAAGCAATTTTAGAGCTTCCACAGGTACAGCTATTGGATGGGAATTATAGAATTGATGAAGAACTGTTCTTATTTACGAATGTAACAGGCAGAAAATACTGGGCGAAGAGTAATTTGCTGTTAAAGCGTAAAATAGATGGAGAGTTTGTGCAGGATGGGTTTGAACATGAGCAGTGTTTGGTAATTACAGAAGATAATCAGCATGTTTTATTATCCGGTTGTGCGCATAATGGTATTTTAAATATATTAGAAGCATATCAGATGTATTTTGATAAGCAGCCAAGTATGGTAATTAGTGGTTTTCATTTAATAAAGAAAGAACCTTATGATTCTGAGGAGATTCAGATGATTCAGGAAACGGCAAGAGAATTGCAGAAGCTGGATACTGTATTCTTTACAGGGCATTGTACGGGGGTGGAAGCCTTTGACATTATGAAAGAGATTATGCAGGATCAGCTTGTATTTGTACATAGTGGAAGGGCGGTTTGCAAGTAAAAACGGACAAAATACAGGGAAAATATCCTGTTAAAACGGACAAAATTAATATATATGATACTGTATAAACGGACAAAAATATCTATTTTCCCTTGTATAAACGGACAAAAAGTGTCATAGTATAAGTAAGACTATGTAAAAGGAGTAGCTGTATGCAGAGAAAAATAGAGAATAGAATTGTCCGTTTTTTTGAAAAAGAGAAGAGAAAAGCACTTTTAGTTACCGGTGCAAGACAAATTGGAAAGACATATATCATAAGAAAATGTATAAAGGATTGTTTTGAGTCAGCGGTAGAGATTAATTTAATTGAAAATGAGAATGCAAAAAAGATTTTCTCGGAGTTCAAGGATTCGAAGGATATATTGTTACGACTTTCAGCCATAGTAGATATCCCTTTAATAAAAGGGAAGACGGTGATTTTCTTTGATGAGGTTCAGGAATGTAAGGAATTGGTAACTGCAATAAAATTTTTGGTTGAAGAGGGTAGTTATCAATATGTATTAAGTGGCTCTTTATTGGGTGTGGAGTTAAAAGATATACGTTCGGTTCCGGTCGGATTTATGGAGATTATGGAGATGTATCCTTTGGATTTTGAGGAATTCTGTATGGCGAATGGGGTATCTTCAAGAATTTTAAATATACTGCGAGATAGTTTTCATAGTGAAATACCAATAGATGAAGTTGTTCATGAAAAAATGATGGAACTATTTCGACTATATTTAATAACAGGTGGAATGCCAGAGGTGGTATTAAGATATGTAGAAACAAATAATATACAGGAAGTAGTTACAACCCAAAAGAGCATTTTAGAATTATATAAAAAAGATATATCAAAATATGACCCAAATAACAAATTGTATTTGGAGGATATTTTTAATCTTATTCCAAGTGAACTCAATAGTAAAAATAAGAGATTTATTCTTAAGAATTTGAATGAGAACTTTAAATTCTCGAGATATGGGCATAGTTTCATTTGGTTGAAGGATGCTGGAGTTGCTTTGCCGACTTATTGTGCATCAGAGCCATTGTTGCCATTATTGTTATCAAAATCAACGAATCTCTTTAAGCTCTTTATGTCGGATGTTGGTTTATTAGCAGCTATGTATGCGGATGGATTACAGATGAAAATCCTGATGAATGAAATAAATATTAATTTCGGTTCTATTTATGAAAATGTTGTAGCACAGGAGTTAAAGTGCCATGGCTTTGATTTGTATTATTATAACAATAATAGACAAGGAGAATTAGACTTTTTGGTAGAGTACAAAGGTGCAATACTTCCAATTGAAGTGAAATCAGGAAAAGACTATGAGAGACATGCGGCATTGACGAATTGTATGAATAATAGGACATATGATATACCAAAGGCTTATGTTTTTTGCAATGATAATATAAAACAGGCAGAAAAGGTAACTTACTATCCTATTTATATGATTACGTTTTTAGAAAAGGAAGAGATTATACAGGAAATGATATATAAGCCAGACTTGAGTGTACTGATGTAGGAGGATGGAGTTGCAGGAAAGCAGATTATTTAAGATACTATATTATTTGCTGGAAAAAGGACGAACAACAGCGCCGGAGCTTGCGAAGCGCTTTGAGGTATCGGTTAGAACGATTTATCGTGATATGGATGCTCTTAGTGAAGCGGGGATTCCTGTTTATGCAGAGTCTGGACGTAATGGTGGGATTTGTCTGTTAGATAGCTTTGTGTTGGATAAGACAGTACTTTCTGATAATGAAAAGCAGGAGATATTAGCATCTTTGCAAAGTCTTTCCGTGGTAGGGGGGACTTATGATAAAAATATGCTGACAAAGCTGTCTGCTCTTTTCCAAATAGATTCTGAAGATTGGCTGGAAGCTGATTTTTCCCGCTGGGGAGAACAAACAAGGGATAATGAGAAATTTGAGGATATAAAAAAGGCTGTTATTGGAAGGAAATCCATGAAAATACAATATGAAGGCTCCTGTTATGGTGGAAGCGAGAGAATTGTATATCCGCTAAAGTTGAAGTATAAGGCAAAGGAATGGTATTTGAAGGCTTTTTGTACACAGAAGCAGGATTTTCGTCTTTTTAAACTTACTCGAATCATAGAATGGGAAGTGTTGGAAGAAACATTTAAACCAATGGAATTTCCGGCATATGAGGAAGAAATTGCACAGAAAGAAAATGTTATTGTTCTTCGATTTGCCAGAGAAATGGCATATCGTGTTTATGATGAGTTTGATAGGAATCAGGTAACCAGGCTTGAAAATGGAGACTTAGAAGTAGTAGCAAATATGCCGGAAAATGAGTGGCTGATAGGATACTTGCTTTCTTTTGGGACAAAGGTAGATGTAGTACAACCAGAGTATTTTAGAGAGGTTTTTTCAAAAAGAGCAAAAGAAATTTATGAAAAAAACAAATCCTGACATATGATGTCAAGTTTTGCGTGATATGATTAGAAAAAATCAAAGTATGCATTCATTGATAAGGATGCACGATAAAGCAAAAGGAGAATAAAACATTATGGGAAGACCAACGACAAAGCAGGATTTATTAGAGGCAGCAAGTAAGAATTATCAAATGATGATTGAATTTGCAGATTCTATGACAGAAAAGGAATTGTCTACACCATTCGATTTTGAAGGGCAGGCAAGCAAGAAAGAGGCACATTGGAAACGTGACAAGAATTTAAGAGATGTTTTTATTCATCTCTATGAGTGGCATCAACTGTTACTTGTATGGACTGAAGGGAATTTAAATGGTGAAGGTGGTTCCTTTTTACCAAAGCCATATACATGGAAAACACTTGCAACATTGAATGAGTTTTTTTGGAAAAAGCATCAGAATACTTCTTTAGAAGAAGCAAAGGAAATGCTTGCAGAATCGCATGAGGAGACGATGAAGCTTGCAGAGAAATTTACAAATGATGAGTTGTTTTCA
The DNA here is from genome assembly GCA_036310845.1 of Lachnospiraceae bacterium. Classification (GTDB taxonomy): domain Bacteria; phylum Bacillota; class Clostridia; order Lachnospirales; family Lachnospiraceae; genus COE1. The sequence goes on from JAXJRB010000105.1 coordinate 31,442, forward strand.
AAAGGTGTTTATAAGTGGGTAGGTACATCAACACTTGGTTCATTTTTTGTATGTAATACTTCTAGTCATTATAATTGGGCGTTAAAGAAACTGAAGGCACATAGAAGGAATTGTAAATAAGGTAGTTATGGTTGATTGCGTTGCAATAACATAAGATTTTGAGTCAGGACATGTCAAAAGGAAGATTGATATATCCTGACTTTCTTATTATAATAAGGAATGGCAATAATTAGGATGACAGCAGTTATTTATTAAAGGAGAAAACGAAAGGGGACTATTACATGCAGAAAAATTTATTTATAGAAGGAATCCAAGGGTCCGGAAAATCTACCTTATCAAGAGAATTGGCAAAAAGATTGCCGGAGTTTCATGTTTATCATGAAGGTGATATTTCGCCGGTGGAACTCGCATGGTGTAGTTATATGAAAAAGGAAGTATGGGAAGGGATGCTTCAAAAATATCCGACTCTTGCAGACGAAATAAAAGCGAAAACACAGATAGAGAGAGAATATTATATTACTGCCTATACAAGAATTATGGCAGAATCTAGAGCCTTTTATGAAGATATGGAGGCGTATGAGATTTATAACGGTAGAGTAGAATTTGATTTTTTCCATGATGTAATTATGAGAAGATATGCGGCATTTTCAGAGGAAGGATGTGTCTTTGAGTGCTCATTTTTCCAGAATTCAATGGAAACGATGCTATTGTACTATCAGTTATCTGATGAGGAGATTCTTGCCTTTTATCAGGAGGCGTATGATATTTTAAAGGACAAGGGCTTTCAGATGATATATCTGGATTCGGAGAAGATTCGTGAGAATATTCTTCAGATTAAAAAAGAGCGTTCCGATGAGCAGGGTAATGAGATGTGGTATCCGTTAATGATGAACTATCTTAAGGAGTCACCGTATGGAAAAGCACATAATTATCAAGATTTTGAGGATATGATAGCTCATTTTGAGAGACGAAGAAAGCTGGAATTAGAGATAATTGAAAAGGTATTAAAGAATGACTGTTTGATTTTGACAGCGAAGGAGTATGACATAGAAGATGTACCGATTAATGATTATAGAGGATGATAGAGGAATTGCAGAGGCAATCGAAGAACAGGCAAGAATGTGGGAGCTTGATACGAGAATAGCACAGAATTTCAGGAATATAGTAGCTGAATTTGCTGAGTATGAGCCACATATGATTTTGCTTGATATTTCATTGCCTTTTTTTAATGGATATCACTGGTGTAGTGAGATTCGTAAGGTATCAAAGGTGCCGATTATTTTCATATCTTCGGCGGCAGATAATATGAACATTGTAATGGCTATGAATATGGGGGCAGATGATTTTATTGCTAAGCCTTTTAACCAAGACGTGCTTATGGCAAAGGTTCGGGCGATGTTACGAAGAACTTATGATTTTGGATCATCTGTACCTATTTTGGAGCATAGAGGAGCTATGCTGAATACAGGAGAAGGAACTTTGACTTATAAAGAGGAAAAGATTCCGTTGACGAAAAATGAGTATCGTATTTTATTGACTTTAATGGAAAACAAAGGAAAAGTAGTTAGTAGAGAGCGTTTAATGGAGCGATTGTGGGAAACGGATTCTTTTGTGGATGAAAATACTTTGACTGTAAATGTAAATCGTTTAAGAAAAAAACTGAAGGCGGCTGGTCTGGCAGAATTTATTAGTACGAAGTTTAGTGTAGGATATTTGATTTCTGAATAGAAGAGGTACATACCATGAAAGAATTTTTTACGGTTTATTTAAAACAGCGTAAACAGCTTATTACTGTCAATGCTTTTTTCTTTCTGATATTCGGGGTTACCTTTAAGCTAGATCACTTGCCAATGAAGGCAGTGCTTTATCCTGTGTTGCTGTGTACGGCGTTTGGGTGTATTTTTCATGTTCTTCATTTCCATAAGATATGGAAAAAGCATACGCAGCTACAAAAGCTGGAAATACTTCCGTCGAATTTCGAGGAGATGTTACCTGAAGCAAGCAGCTATGAAGAGGAGGATTATCAGAAAATCCTTTTGTTATTGCTGGAAGAACAGAAAAAGCTGGAGTCTGAGAAGAATCAAAGTTACAACGATATGATAGATTATTATACTACTTGGGCGCACCAGATAAAAACACCGATTGCTTCTATGAAACTGAATTTGCAAAATGAAGATTCTGAGTTTTCCGGAAGACTTTCGGGTGATTTGTTCCGTATTGAACAGTATGTGGAAATGGTGCTGATGTTCTTACGTCTGGATTCAAACTCCACCGATTATGTTATTAAGGAGTATGAGCTGGATGCTATGATTAAGTCGGCAGTTAGAAAATTTGCAGGACAGTTTATTCGAAGAAGGATTCGATTGGACTATCAGCCGGTTGATGAAAAAGTTCTGACAGATGAGAAATGGTTTTCTTTTGTGATAGAGCAGGTGCTGTCCAATGCTTTGAAATATACGTCAGAGGGTGCGGTTACGATTACGGTGGAGGATACAAAGACTTTATGTATTCGGGATACGGGAATGGGAATTGCACCGGAGGATTTACCCCGTATTTTCGAGAAAGGTTATACAGGATATAACGGCAGAAGTGATAAAATAGCAAGCGGAATCGGCTTATATTTGTGTAAGCGCATCTGTAATAATCTGGGACATCGCATTACAGCCGAATCAGAGCCGAATAAGGGTACAGTCATAAAAATTAATATGGAGCAGGTAAATATAGAGATAGAGTAATCATGAATATTCTTGACTTGTGACAAAAATGTAAGAAATGAGAGGGGAAATGTAAGCAAATGTCATGGAGAGAGGGCTTCATTCTTTGCTACAATAACTGTGTCAGAACAAAGGAGGAAATTGCAAGGGCAGTCGCATTTTTCTTCGAAAAACAGGGAGGAATATGACATGAGTATCTTAGAAGTAAACGGGATAAAAAAGGTTTATACCACAAGATTTGGCGGAAATAAAGTAGAAGCATTGAGAAATGTGAATTTCACAGTAGAGGAGGGAGAATATGTAGCCATTATGGGTGAATCAGGAAGCGGTAAAACAACCCTTCTCAATATTATGGCTGCTTTAGATAAACCAACAAACGGAACGGTAATGCTTGCCGGACAGGAACTGAATAAGATTAAGGATAAGAACATTTCTGCATTCCGACGTGACAATATGGGCTTTGTTTTTCAGGATTTTAACTTATTGGATACCTTTTCTTTAGAGGATAATATCTATTTACCATTGGTATTGGCAGGAACACATCATTCAGAGATGGGAAAAAAACTGGAGCCGATTGCAAAGCAGTTAGGAATTAGTCATTTGTTGAAAAAATATCCGTATGAGGTATCTGGTGGACAGAAGCAGCGTGCGGCAGTAGCAAGAGCATTGATTACGAATCCAAAGCTGATTTTAGCCGATGAGCCAACGGGTGCATTGGATTCCAAAGCAACGGATGAGCTGTTACGACTTTTTGCGAAGATTAATGAAGAGGGACAGACCATTTTAATGGTTACCCATTCCGTAAAAGCAGCCAGTCATGCAGGACGTGTACTCTTTATTAAGGATGGCGAGGTATTTCATCAGATTTATCGCGGAAAGGATACCAATGAGCAGTTCTATCAGAAGATTTCCGATGCATTGATATTGCTTGCAACAGGGGGTGAGAACTAATGAGAAAGAGTCTTTACCCAAAGCTTGCGTGGAATGGAATTCAGAAAAACAAAAGACTGTATTTACCATACATCCTGACTTGTGTAGGAATGGTTATGATTTATTATATATTGGCTTTTTTATCCGATAGTCAGATTCTTGGAAATGCCAAGGGCGGATCCAGTATTTTATTCAGCTTGGATATGGGGGCAAAGGTAATAGCCTTTTTTGCAGTGATTTTCCTGTTTTATACCAACTCCTTTTTAAATAAGAGAAGAAAAAAGGAATTTGGATTATATAATATTTTAGGCATGGAAAAGAGTAATCTTGCCTGTGTATTATTGTTTGAAAGTCTGATTATCAGTGCAATATCTTTAGTAGGCGGACTTACTGCAGGGATTGCTTTTTCGAAGCTTTCAGAGCTGTGCATGATAAATCTGATGAAGGCAGAGGTGGATTTCAGACTTTATATTGAAGGAAAAGCAGTGGTAGAAACCATCATGTTATTTGTGATTATATTCCTTCTATTATTGATGTATACCTTATGTCAGATTAAGCTAGCAAAGCCGATTGAATTGCTTCGTGGTGAGCACTTTGGAGAAAAGCCTCCAAAGGCAAACTGGTTATTAGCCTTAGAAGGATTAGTTATTTTGGCAGTTGCTTATTATATGGCACTGTCTATTGAAAATCCGTTAGCAGCGATTGCAAACTTTTTTATGGCGGTATTATTGGTTGTGATTGCAACATATAGTTTATTTATCGCAGGTTCTGTGGTGCTTTGCCGCCTGTTGCAGAAAAATAAGAATTACTACTATAAAACGAACCACTTTGTATCAGTATCTTCTATGGTATTTCGCATGAAACGAAACGGAGCAGGGCTTGCATCGATTTGTATTCTTTGTACGATGGTGTTGGTTATTCTGTCTTCAACCTTATGTTTATATATTGGTGCTGAGGATTCTTTAAGAAACAGATATACAAGAAATATTATTATGAGAATAGATGTAGAAGAGGTAGCGGCATTTACGTCTAAAGAGAAGAATGATATAAAGGGATTAATTAACCAAATGGTTGCTGAAAAAGAGGTTTGTCCGGAGAACGTGTTGGACTTTTCTATGTTGTTTACTATTGGAGTATTAGAAAATGAAAACTATGAAGTAACAGGACTTTCAGAAAGAGATATTTCTGAAGTATATCAAGCATATTTTGTGCCTGTGGAAGACTATAATCGGATTATGAATAAGGAAGAAGTGTTAGCAGAGCATGAAGTATTAGTTTATACAACAGAACCGGAAAAAATGGGAAAAACGTTATCTTTTGGTGACAAGGTATATGATGTAAAAAAGATAGTACCTGAATTCTTGAATAAAAATTTTGGAGCTATGCAGGTTATTCCAACTATATTCATTTTTGTGTCAGATTATCAGGAAGTAGCAAGACAGATGCTTCAGTATAAGGATGAAGAAGGTAAGACATTAAATAGGTTGCAGTGGTTTTATGGTTTTGATTTGGACTGTAACGAGGAGCTTCAGATAGAGATTTGCGACCAACTTACTAATCAAATTCAAGAAGAGGTTTCCAAAGAGGGAAGTCTATGGAAAGAATTTGGTTGTGACAGTGTTGCGAAGGAAAGAGCGATGTTTTATGGTATGTATGGTGGATTGCTGTTTTTAGGAATTTTATTGGGAATTGTTTTTGTTGTAGCGGCAGTGTTGATTATCTACTATAAGCAGATTTCTGAAGGGTACGAGGACCAGTCAAGATTTGCTATTATGCAAAAGGTAGGTATGAGTAAAGAAGAGATTCAGAGAAGTATTAACTCACAAGTTCTGACTGTATTCTTTTTACCCATTGTTACAGCAGGAATTCATCTGTTTTTTGCATTTCCATTGATTCAGAAGGTGCTTGCATTGATCGATTTTTATAATATGGGATTGCAGATTATGGTTACATTGATGTGTTTTATAGTATTTGGGATTTTCTATTTTATAGTATATTTTGCGACTTCCAAGGCATATTTTAGCATTGTGAGCGGAGCAAAGAGTGAGTAAATTTTTAGAACCCGAAGGGCGTTGTATGTCTTTCGGGTTTTGTGCGTTTTAGGGGAAAAATATGCAGGATATAGATTCGAGATAGATTTTGCATTGGAATGTGTTATACTGTGAAAAAAAGGGAAAGCGAGGAGATTTGTTTGATGTTTTATCATGCAAAAAACGGTAATATTAGGATAGATAATACAGATATGGATTACATTTCGTTCGGAAATGGTAAGAAGATATTGGTTATGATACCGGGTTTGGGCGATGGACTAAAAACGGCAAAGGGCATGGCGATTCTGTTTGCCATTCTCTATAGAAGCTTTGCAAGGGATTATACTGTATATGTTTTTAGTCGTAAAAACAGGCTAGATGAGGGCTACACGACAAGAGATATGGCAAAAGACTTACATAAGGCAATGTCAAAGTTAGGAATAGAGAGAGCTGATATTGTTGGTGTGTCACAGGGAGGAATGATAGCACAGTATCTGGCTATTGATTTTCCGGAGGTAGTGAATAAGCTGGTATTAGTCGTAACCTTGGCAAGACAAAACGATGTCATACAGGGAGTCATTCCAACCTGGATAGAGATGGCACACAAAGAAGACTACAAAGGCATTATGGTAGATACTGCGGAAAAGAGTTATACAGAGAAACGTTTGAAACAATATCGGCCATTTTACTTTATGTTAGGAAAGGTTGGAAAACCAAAAGATTTTAGTCGTTTTCTGATTATGGCAAAGGCATGTATGGAGCATGATTCCTATGATGAGATTGGTAAGATAACAGCACCAACGCTCGTCATTGGTGCTGATTGCGATAATATCGTTGGTGGTAAAGCTTCGGAAGAGATAGCAGAACGTATAAATGGCTCAGAACTAAAGATGTATCAAGGATTTGGACATGGTTTGTATGAGGAAGTAAAGGACTTTAATCAGGTGGTGTTAGAATATTTAGCTTGAAAAAACATAAACGGAAATTTTTTTTAGCCATAGATTTGTAGGACTTTGAAGGGATGGTATTCATAAGATGCATTTAGTTTCCATATATTTCGATGAAAAAACGGACAAAAGAATTCGTCAAATGATAAAGGCAGTTGCGGAACAAAGCGGAAATACCTATATGTTGGATGCAAATGTGCCTCCTCATATCACAATTGCAGGATTTGAAACCCGAAGAGAGGACGAAGTAATTGAAAAGCTAAGATGCGCATTGTTGAAACAAGAACAAGGAACGTTGATTTGGGCAGGCGTGGGTGCATTTTTTCCCAATGTCATTTACGTAGAGCCGGTTTTGAATGAGTATTTGCATAAGCTGTCTGTAAGAGTGAACGAAAGTATTATTAATATAGAAGAAACGAAATTAAGAAAGTGTTATCAACCATTTCAATGGCTTCCACATGCGACGATTGGAAAAAAGCTGTCCGAGGATGAAATGGTAAAAGCGTTTATGGCATTGCAGAAATCTTTTGGCATGTTTGAAGGGAAAGTGACAAGAATAGGACTGGCGAAAACAAATCCGTATGAGGACATTGCAAGTTGGGAATTACTCTTAAAGGGGTAAAAGAGAATGTATTGGAATAGGGGAGCATTATTATAGAAAAAATGAGAATGCTCTTATCATAAATAGAAAGAATGACGATATATAAATATATGGTATTTTTGTTACATTATATTTTTTCATGGAATTCGTAATAAATGCGAAGTTTGATGGAACAGTTACACTAGAAGTTCATATTAGGCATAAGCGATGTAAAAGGATTTACAAAGAGCCACAGGGAGAGTGATATTATGCAGATTCAATTTCGAGGATTCCAGCCGAATCAGGTGAATATGGGATGTAATTGGAATCGTAATGTTATGCAGAAAAAACGTCAGCTGATGATGGAAGAAAGTTCTCAAAAAGAGCTGGATACGTTGAAGGGTAGTATATCGTCAGAAGCACAGGAACTTAGAATGCAAAAGGAAAATGCAGAACAAGCTCAAGCAATTGAGAAGGATAGTTATGCAGAAAAATTATCAAAGGTAGAAGATAATATAAATAAAATTCAAAGCAGTTTATGCAGAATGCAAACACGCAAAACGCTGGAAGAAAAGCTGGAAGCTTTGGCAGAGTTAAGAAAGCTGCAGGAAAGTCAAGAGTTTAATGCAAAGAAGGAAGAACAGGCACTTGCGGAGAAATCTGCGAAACAACAGGAAGAGATTAACGAAAATAATTCAGAGCTTCTGATGGTATTGGAATGTATTGAAAAAATGGAAGAAGAGGACGAATCAGAAGACGATAAGAAAAAAACAGATGAAAATACAGAAGAAGCAGAAACGCAGAACGATATAAATGCGAGTGAAGAAGTTGCCAGAATCGGAGCCACTGCAGCAAAAAGGGATATGCATATGCGAGATACCATTGAGGCAATTCGTCAGTCAGGAGATGAGAAATTAGCACAAGCTAATGAAACGATTAATCAAATCAACACAGAACTAGATAGCCTATATCGCATGCTAGAAGATGAAAACTTTAGTGAAGAAGAGAAAAATCAAGCAATAGCAGATTTTTCTTATAAAGTGTCCAGTAGTTATATTGACCTGATAAAGCTAAGAGGAGAAGGGCTTCAGCAAAAAGAAAATGCTAGAGAGATAGAGTTAGAGTATCTTGGAAGTCAGCATTTGATTGATGCGAGGAAAGCAAAGGAAGAGATGCAGGCGTCCATTTCAGCGAGTGTAATACAGCAGAAATTGCAGGAAGTTGTAGAGAAGCATTCGGAAAAGCTGGAGGAAAAGGTACAAGAAGAAATTGATGAGAGAAATGATATTACAGATAAAGAGGTACCAAAAAGCGAAGAAGAAAAAACATTGTTAGAAGAAATTTATATGCAGCTAGAAGAAGAACAGCAAGAAGAGTAAAAGCATATAGTTACAAAGATAATAAAGAATTCAAAAAGCGCAGAGTTATGGTTACATGATGATTCTGTGCTTTTTTGTTAGAAAGTTGCTTAAATAAAGTAAGAATTGTGGGGCGATTTTATCTGTGCAAGCACTTTATGATATGGTATTATGTTAATAAAAATAGAAATATATTTTTCTGCTAGGATTAAGGTGTCAAAAGGTGGTATATAAATTATCCTAAGGCAAAATGCACAAAAAATATAAGCGCAGTTTGAAACGTTTGCTTATTATATATTTTTGTGCAAATTGCCATACTACATTTTGAATACCACCTTTTGACATCTTAATCCTGTTAGGAAAGTACTCGAAATGTAGTAGGCGTTAACAAGAATATCGTAAGAAAAAATAGGGAGGATTCAGGATGCAATTATATATGCCAACAAAAGTATACAGTGAAAAGGAATGTATTAAAAATCACGCAAAGGAGATTGCTTCTTTGGGAAAAAAGGCAATGGTGGTGACAGGAAAGCATTCTGCAAGAAAATGTGGAGCTTTACAAGATATGGAGGATGCATTACAGCAGGAAAACATTACATATGTGATTTTTGATGAAATAGAAGAGAATCCATCTATTGAAACTGTAATGAAAGCAAGAGAGTTTGGAGTATGTGAAAAGGTAGACTTTGTAATCGGTATTGGAGGAGGCTCTCCACTGGATGCTGCAAAGGCGATTGCAATGATGATAGCAAATCCTGGCTTGGGAGAAGAGGTGCTATATGAGGCTTCCGAGTTAGAGAATCTTCCTATTATATGTGTACCAACGACATGTGGAACAGGATCAGAGGTTACACCGTATGCGATTTTGACCATACATAAGCAAAGAACGAAAAAAAGCATTAGTCATCGAATTTACCCAAATCTTGCATTGTTGGATGCGAAGTATTTGAAGAGCATGTCAAGAGAGGGATTGGTGAATACTGCCGTTGATGCGCTTGCACATTTGTTAGAAAGCTATCTAAACACGAATGCCGATGAGTTAAATCGTATTTATAGCAGAGAAGGACTTTCTATATGGAAAGAATTCAAGAAGCGTTTGCTGGATGATAGTTTGCTAGAAAAAGATTATGCAACAATGCTACATGCTTCTATGGTGGCAGGTATGGCGATTACACATACGGGAACTTCTTTACCACATGGACTAAGCTATCAGGTTACTTATGAATTAGGTGTTCCACATGGAAAAGCAGTAGGTATATTTTTAGGTGGATTTGTAGAAGGATATCAGAATAAAGAGGAAGTTGCAGAGATTTTAAGTTTGTTAGATTTTGAAAGTACAGGGGCTTTTCGCAAGTATATGACTGAATTGCTGGGTGAAGTTGTGGTTAGCGAAGAACTGATGAAAGAGAATGTACAAAATCTTTTGGAAAATCCTGCAAAGCTGAAGAATTATCCGTTTGCCATAACAGAGAAAGAGCTGATGGAGATGGTGTGAGCATGTTGATAGAAAATATTATTACTTCTTATTGTCCAGAAACTGCGCCGGATGTTGCATTTGAGTTATTAGGGCGAATGATAGGCTCGGAAGGAATGACAACGGTAAGACAAGCTATGGGCTATAAGTAGTATAAATGTCTGTTTTTGTGAAGAATACTCTTATTTGATTAAGCATTTTTCTAATAAAGAATGAGGCTGTAACATACGATGTTTCATTGTATGATTAAAGAGTATAAAGATAATGAAATATCGTATGAGTAGATGTAGGTTGAGGAGTTAATATTTATAGTTGTAAAGGAGCTTGGTTTATGCAGAGTATTCGTATTGTTAATATAGCTGAGATGAAAGCGGTGTATTCGGGACCGCTTTCCGATGAAGAGAAATTCGAAAAATTCAATAATTGGTTTAGTGCATATCATGCATCATTGAAAAATGAATTATATCCTCGTGACTTTATGTGGTATAACGAACGTCTTGGTGTGCAGGAGTGGTTTTATGCTCTTCCAGCAGGAGCAAAAGAGGAAGACTGCGGAGGCTTTGAAATTGTGGATCTTCCAAGTGGACTATTTGCGGTTGCATCATGTATAGATGCAGATTTTGACCAAGCGCAAGATTGGTTAAATACTCGCGAGGAACTTTTGCAGTGGGCGGCCGAAAATGAAAAGTTTAAGGCCTATGAAAACGGAGAAGGGAAAAAGGAAAGATATCTTATGTTTCATATCATATCACCGGGAGAACTGTACGAGGAGAAGATATCGATAGAGGATTTATATTTACCGATTGAAAGAAGGTAGTGTGAAAAATAGCTCTTATCATTCGGACCAGAGGGTCCTTTGCGAAGAGTTATTATATTTCACACCAGAAAAAGCTGGCGCTTTTTCATTACTATTTGAGTCAGCCAAAGGCTGACATGGAGGATTAATGTGAAGCATGGTAAGGGAATAAACATGGACGTAAATTTATTATCAAAACGGTTTGGAGTACGTAGATTAGATAGAAATGATGTAGAAATAATATATGACATGAATTGTCAAAACAAGATTTACTATGAATATCATCCTCCACTAAACTTGAATTAAGGTTGTTTGGGTCTATATAAGAAAAAACTGTTCTTAGGTCCAAAATAAAGGAGAAAAAGTTTTTCTAAAAAAGAATAAGGTCGTAATCTATTTTGCTTTGAGATAGGATGAATGAGTACGAAGCAAACTGTTATAACCGTAGAAGGGAGATGGTTTCATGAAAAAATGGAAAAATTTCGTATTTCTCTATATGATTGCAAGCTGTCTTTTGTTTAGCGCTTGTGGAAATGCAAATGTTATGATACCGGTACAAGAAGTACCAATGGAGCAATCTGCGTTTATTACAATGGATTCTATTCCAACATATAGTGGAATTCCATATGTAGAGATAAATGGAAATATTCCATATTTTACAGAAAATGATTATAGTACACAAGCATTTGAAAATTATAGTGAATTAGACGCACTGGGAAGATGTGGTGTATGCTTTGCTAATATTGGAATTGAAATTATGCCAACAGAAGAACGAGGTGAGATTGGCCAGATTAAACCAAGTGGATGGCAATTAGTAAAATATGATTTCATAGATGGAAAATACTTATATAATCGTTGTCATTTAATTGGATTTCAACTTGCAGGAGAAAATGCAAATGAAAAAAATTTGATTACGGGTACACGTTATATGAATGTGCAGGGAATGTTGCCTTTTGAAAATAGGGTGGCAGAATATGTACAAAATACGGGAAATCATGTGTTGTATCGTGTTACTCCAATTTATGAGGGGAACAATCTGGTTGCCAGTGGTGTTCTAATGGAGGCAAAGTCAGTTGAAGATGAAGGTGCTGGTATTTGTTTTAATGTTTATGTATACAATTGTCAGCCAGGGGTGGTAATTGATTATGCTAGTGGTGTTAGTGCCTTAGGTGAGAATGTGGCTAATAGTGAAGGTATTGTAAATAGTAGTGATAGCGTTCCGATATCACTTGGTGAAGGAACAACGTACATCTTGAATACAAATACTCACAAATTCCATTATCCGAGTTGTTCCAGCGTAGATGATATGAAGGAAAAGAACAAGAAGGAATATCAAGGGAATCGTGAAGATTTGATTCAGCAAGGGTACGATCCTTGTAAGAGGTGTGAGCCTTAGTTGTGTAATAAGTTAAGTGATACAATTTGTAATACATAATGAAATGCAATTATTAACACAAACCAACTTACATATAAGAGAAGATGAAAATATTATACTGATTTCGTAATAAGTGGCATGCTAAAAGAGCATGCCATCTATCTGTTTACTAGAAAAAAGGTGAGGTTAAATAGTTATTATGGTAGAGGAAGACGAAAGAAAGTGCACATTTGATTAGTGAAGCAGGAGATAAAACTATTTATTTTGGTCATGGAAAATCTAAGAAAAATAGAAAATGGGTGAAATAACAGAAACGGCAATAATGAAAAAAGTGCAGAATGGGAAAGGTCGGAAATTAGAAAATGAGATATCAAATTAGGCATGCGCTGGTGCAATATGCAGCGGATACCATATTGGAGGATGTGAATTTTGAAATTCACGATAAAGAAAAAATTGCAGTTGTTGGGAGAAACGGCTGCGGAAAAACCACACTTTTAAAGCTGATTGCGGGAGATATTCATATGAATAATCTTGATAGTGATGAAGAGTGTGGCATTACGATGGCAGGTAAACAGCAGATAGGATTTTTGCGTCAGATTAGCTTTGAAGAAGGAGAGGTATCTGTTGAAGACGAGATAAAGAAAGCCTTTGAACCTGTTTTTGCTTGTGAAAAACGTATGAAGGAAATTGAAGAACAGCTTCATCAGGGAGAAAACGAACAGCTTTTTTATGAATATGATGGATTGCAGAAACAAATGGAGGCTTTGCGTGGCTATACATGGCGTAGAGACATGGAGGTTATGTTCCAAAAGTTTGGGTTTGCGCTTGAGGATTTGCAACGTCCGATTGGGAGCTTTTCAGGAGGTCAGCAGACAAAGGTGGCTTTTATAAAGCTTTTGTTAAGCAGACCGGATATCATGTTACTCGATGAGCCTACTAACCACTTGGATTTGCCAACGATTGAATGGCTGGAAAACTACTTAAAGGAATATGACAAAGCGGTTGTTATTGTATCTCATGACCGAATGTTTCTGGATAGAGTCATTGATGTTACCTATGAGATTGAATATCACAAAATCAAGCGTTATCCGGGTAACTATTCTGCTTTTATGAAACGAAAAGAAGAAGATATGATAAAGCAGGAAAAGGATTATGAGGAACAACAAAAGGAAATCGAAAGGCTGACTACATGGATTGAAAAGTGGAAGAATACACCAACCAAGGTGGCGGCAACCCGTTCGAAACGAATGGCAATTGAACATATGGTAAAAATTGAAAAGCCAAGGCGCTTTGATACTAAGACCTTCCATGCTATGTTTACACCACGAATAGAGAGCTATACAGAAGTATTGACAGCAAAGAATTTACAAATTGGTTATGATGAGGTATTGAGTGAGGTTTCTTTTCAGTTAAGGAAAGGTGAAAGACTGGCGATACTTGGTGAAAATGGGAAAGGAAAGTCTACTTTATTGAAAACCTTAGTAGAAATTTTACCGCCGCTTGGTGGAAGTTTTACGATTGGAACAAACGTTGAATGGGGTTATTTTGATCAGCAGAAGGCAGTTGTAAACGATGCAGATCCGGAACAGACGGTTTTGGATAACTTTTGGGAAGAGTATCCCAAGCTATTACGTGAAGATGTGCGTAGTGCACTGGGAAGTTTTCTCTTTTCACAGGAAGATGTTATGAAGAAAATGGGACAGCTTTCAGGTGGTGAAAAGGTCCGCCTTGCATTGTGTAAAATGTTCCAGACAAAGCCAAATTTACTGATTTTGGATGAGCCGACAAATCATATGGATATAGTTGGAAAGGATGCATTGGAGCAGATGCTAAAGGATTTTCCGGGTACTGTTTTGTTTGTATCGCATGACCGTTATTTCATTAAGCAGATAGCGACAGGTGTTTTGGAATTTGGTAAGGATACGGTTAAGCAGTACAATTACAGTTATGAAGACTATCTTGTTGAAAAGGGCAAGTTTGAAAATGCAGGAAAGCCAGGAGTTTCCAATGCTGCAAAGAATGTTTCGACGAAGGAACCAACATTAGAGGATGTTTTTGATAAGAAAACTTATTACAATCCGGGAAAAATCAAGTCTCGTCTCTTGAAGCAGTTAGAGAAATATGAGAAAATGTTGGAGGAAAGTGAAGGCAAAAGTGCAGAGCTTCAGATGCAGTTAATGGATCCGGCGCTTGCAACAGATTATACGAAGCTGATGGAGCTTCAAAATCAACTGGATGCGGAAGAACATCAGCAGGAAACATTACTGGAGCGCATGATGGAAACAGAAACGGAATTGGAAGAGCTTAATATGGATAATCCATAGAAAAAGGCTTTTTATAACTTGGAAATAAGGAAAGGAAGAGAATGTGTCATGGTAAAGCATGTAATTTTATGGCAGTTAAAGGATGAATTATCTACGGAAGAAAAAGAAAGCGTAAAGGCAGGTATTAAGGAAGGCTTAGAGTCCTTAAAGGGCAAGATTCCGGGACTTGTAGAGATTCAGGTAAATATGAATGGTTTAGCAAGTTCAAATGCGGATGTTATGCTGGATTCTTTATTTGAAGATGAGGCAGCCTTGAAGGCATACGCAGTTCATCCGGAGCATGTGGCTGTTGCAGATGGCAAAGTAAGACCATATACAAAGAGCAGAGTATGCTTGGATTATGAAGTATAAATGATAGCGTAAAATATGGAGTGGGAAACCACTCCATTTCTTATGCGATGTTGCATATTATTTCTTTTTAATATAATATGCGAATTCTTTATCCTTTTTCTCAACCTCATATCCTAGTTTTTGATAGAAATTGTTTGTTCGAATATTCCATAAAGGAGTATCAAGGGTAAAAGTAGTAACGCCAGGATAGAGATTTTCTACTATTTCCATTAATTTTGTTCCAAGCCCCTTTTGAAAACCATGACAATTAGTCTCCTTTACTGAAACGTGGAATAGGCATCTGCCTTGGTTACACTGGCAGCATGTACATAGATATCCATATAGCTGATACCATCTTTTTCATATTCGTGTTCGAAACAAGGAATGATATCATCACATAATTTTTCTTTAAAATTATTCGCTTGTAAGAATTCCATAACATATTTATAGCCTGTTGGTATGCGTTCGAATGGTTGAATAAAAGGCTCTGTTACAGTAATGACAGCGTATTCAGCTTCTATATTTTGCGCATATTCTACACCCGGACAGTTCGTCTGAAAGTCATCAGGAAGTATGTATGCTGCAACATATCCGTGAAGGCCGAACCGATTTTGTAATTCTGGAGATACAAAAGGAAAATCCCATCCAATCAGCTTGGCATTGGAATCGGCGGCCAATAGTCCGCTTATTTTACCCCAGTTTTTCATATAATTCAGTACATCGGATTCCGGATTTGGTGAAATCATGACATATCTTGCCAATTTAAAGGCAGGCATTTTCTTTATTGTAACATCAGAATAGATTTCATCCTTAGAAGTCATATCTTCCCGAACTAATTCATCTAATTTGCATGAGAATACAGAACAAATTTCGACAAGTTTATTAAGTTCCGGTGTAACTTCATCGGATTCCCATCTTGAAACGGTTTGCCTTGTAATGTTCATTTTTTCAGCAAATTGTTCTTGTGTTAGTTTATTTAATTTGCGTAAATATTGTATATTCGTTCCTAAATTCATACGTTCATCTCCAATTAAAAATTTTACATGTAATCGATTGGCCAACAGATATTATTTTGTAATCTGCTATCATTATGTCACATATTTGTTTACATGAAAACCAACTAATCCGTGCTTTTTTTGAAAAAAATGTAACGCGTGTGTTGCATTTGGTATGAGTGACACAAAGTAGAATACAACTGGAAAAGAGATGTGTTGTATGGTATAATTACATATAGTTAGCAAGGGAGAGTATTTGGCACGGTGTCGTGCTAGTGCTCTTTTTTTGTTCTTTTATAAGGTATCCTTTTGTAAGTGTTATTGATTTTGAATGGTAAAACGTGAACGATATTTGATATATGTAATAAATATGTAGATTTTTATTAAATATTATGTTAACATTGTTTTCGTTTCCATATATTACCATGTATAAGGAGAGCATGTAGTATAGCTTTTTACTACAAGAAAGGACGGAAAAGATATGACAGAAAAGAAAAAAAGTAGGTGGAGGAATATCATTGCGCATGCAATTACGGTGTTGGCAGTTTTTCTGCTAGCTCTTATTTTCCCGGTAAATTGTTTTGCTGAGGATTATAGTGCTGTGGTTACATTAGCAAATGATAAAAACAGCGACATCTATGTTGAGGTAACAAGACATAGTGGCGGAAAACATGACTGGCAGGAGTATGGTTATTCTATCAAGAATAACAGCGGTCAGGTAGTAAATGGTGTTACGATATCAATACCGACAAATGGTTCTGTAACAAGCTTTAAGTGTTGGGGAATCTCTGCAAAATATAGTAATGGAAATATTGTGATTTCTTATACAAAGGCGTTAAAACCCGGAGAGAGTGTTGTTTGTACAAGTGATCAAAAATTCGGATATAGTGGTGGCGGACTGCTTTCGACACCTAGTGTAACAGCTGGTGGAGAGGGTACTTCGACATCAGAACTAAAATACATGGTAACAGGTTCTGTTAAGAATCTTAAATTTAGTGAAACGCCTGTTGGAAAGCACGGAGCACTATCGGTAGCGAAAGTTGAGGATTATGTAGCGCCAACAATTGTGGATGAATGTGGAAATGCAGTTCAGCTTAGAACAGCAAGTACTCATGGTGTTCAATGGTTTCCGGCTTATGTAAATAAAGCTGGATTTCAGAGTTTACGCGACGAGTGGGGAATGAATGCAGTTCGTCTTGCGATTTATCCAAGAGAGGGCGGTTACCTTCAGGGTAGTCAGTCATTGATGGATAGTAAGATTCAGGAAGGTGTTAAAGCTGCAAAGGAACTTGGTATGTATATCATCATTGATTGGCATGTATTGAATTATAAT
This sequence comes from Lachnospiraceae bacterium, assembly GCA_036310845.1. GTDB lineage: Bacteria > Bacillota > Clostridia > Lachnospirales > Lachnospiraceae > COE1. The sequence goes on from JAXJRB010000105.1 coordinate 48,628, forward strand.
CCAAATGAAGATATTGATGCAGCTAAGACCTTTTTTAAGAAATACGCAACCATGTACAAAGGTTATGATAATGTGATCTTTGAAATTTGCAATGAACCTACGGGTACTACTTGGTATAACGGAAGCGGAAATGATCTTTATACATATTGTAAAGAAGTATGCAAGACAATTCGTGATTGCGGAAACGACAGTATTATTATCTGTGGAACCAATGATTGGTCTCAAAGAGTAGATGAAGTTGCAACAAAGCCACTTAAGGATGATGGTTTTAAAAATATTATGTACAGCATCCATTTCTATGCTGCTACACATTATGATAATATCAAGAATAATGTTAAGAGTGCTATTGCAAGTGGAACTCCTGTATTTTGCACGGAATTTGGAGTCTGTGACGCATCAGGTAATGGCGGATATGACTTTGAAAACGCAGATGACTGGATGAAACTTTTTAAGAAGAATAACATTAGTTATGCTTGTTGGAGTCTGTGTAATAAGGCAGAGTCGGCATCTTATTTGGATTCGTCTTCCTCTAAGACAAGTGCATGGACGGAAAGTGATTTATCCGAAACAGGTGTATGGCTTATTAATACAAGTCGTGCATTAGCAGATGAAGCACCAAATAGTACAGGTTCTGCAGTAGTTCCAAGTGAACCTGAAAAACCAGAAATGCCTGAGACAGAGGAGTCCAAGGTACCAGAAACGGAAGAGAAATCAGAGATAGAAGAATCCTCTGTACCAGAGAGTTCTGACGATACATCAAAAGAAAGCTGTGATGCGTCGTTAACAATTGGAAGTCAATGGGATACCGGTTTAGTAGTAAATGGAGTTGTTAAGAATAATAGCAATCGTAGCATTTCAGGATGGACTGTCGAATTTGATTTTGAAGGTGAGATTACCAATATTTGGTGTGCTAAAATAGTAAGCCATTCAGGTAACCATTATATCGTTGAGGCAGAAGATTATAATAAAAATATAAATGCTAACGGTCAGGCTACTTTTGGATTCAATGCATCGAAAGCGGCAGGACAGAAGGTAACGATTACCAATGTAGTGGTTAAGTAATCTAAGTAGGATTCGCCACAGTTAGCCCTAAGTTGATATTTTATATTGACTTAGGGTTTTTTATTAAACAAAAAAATTAATTTTAGAAGGTTTGTGAATGGAGATACAAATGCAATGTACAAAAATAAGGTATCTGATTCAGAAGTAACATAGTATTTATTGTGGCCAACGCATTCTAGTAAGGAAGTAAGCTAAGCGGTAACAAATGATGGGATAAACTCCTATGAAGATGAAAATTTTACCAGTGGGCTATTATTGTAAAAGAAAATGGTGACACAAAGGGATTACTTCATATTGAAATAACATAATCAAACATAGAACATTGGTTCGAGTTGTGCTAATATACTTAATGTATAATTTTATATAGAAAGTTGGATGCGAAATCCGAAGTTATTTGCCCTCTAGTTTACGAAAGAGAGGGTGATGAAGAAAAAGGAATTGCAATTCCTCCAAAGGAAATGATGAATAAGTATATTTCTATGATTTTTGGAGAAATTGCAATGGGGGAAGAGGTGGAAAAGCATGGGTAAAATCGTATTTTTCTGTATTCCGGCACATGGACATACGAATCCAACTTTGGGAGTAGTGCGTGAATTAATCGAACGAGGACATGAGGTTTGGTATTATTCCTACAATATGTTGAAGGAAAAGATAGAAGCAACAGGTGCGAAATTTATTTCTTGTGATGAGTACGATACAGAGATGAAGTTAGACCCGAAGGATGCTACAAGAGTAGGAAAGGATTTGGCTTTTTCAACGAAGATTTTAGTTAATACAACATTGGCGCTTGATGATAAGGTATGTAAGGACATGGAGCAACTGCAGCCAGATTGCATTGTGGCAGATTCGATGGCTGTTTGGGGAAAAGCAGTTGCATTAAAACTTGGAATTCCTTTCGTTTCTTCAACGACTACCTTTGCATTTAATCAACATTCCGCAAAGATTATGAAACAGAGCATTGGTGAGTTATTTGGCATGATTTTTTCCATGCCAAAGATTCAGAAGGATATTAAACGTTTACAAGATAAGAGATATCCTGTTAAAAACATATTAGATATTATTCGAAATGATGATAAAACAGACACAATCGTATATACATCATTGGAATTTCAGCCATGTGCAGATACTTTTTCTGATAAATATGCTTTTGTAGGTCCATCGGTAAGACCTATAGCAGAGAAAATGGAGAAAACAAAAGAAAAGCTCGTTTATATTTCTATGGGTACAGTTAATAATGATATGTTACAGCTGTATAAGAATTGTATTGCTGCATTTAAGGATACAGAGTACCAGGTTATTATGTCGGTTGGAAAGTTGGTTGATATAGAGAGCTTTGGAGAATTGCCGGAGAATATTTCTGTGCATACTCATGTAGATCAAATTGCAGTTCTTTCACAGGCAGATGTATTTTTATCACATTGTGGTATGAACAGTGTAAATGAGAGTTTATACTATGAAGTACCATTGGTTATGTATCCGCAAACTTCAGAGCAGGGTGGTGTGGCGAATAGAGTATTGCAGCTTGGTGCCGGAATTCAATTAAAAAAGACTACGCCTTCTGCTATTTTAGAGGCAATTGAAGAGGTGATGGATAATTTTTCTTATCAGGAAAATGCAGTAAAGATTGCAGATGGTTTTCGGAAGTGTACGGGAGCAAAAGCTGCGGCGGATAAAATATTGAGTGTATGCATGAAGTAAGATAGACCGTAATAGGTTCGTAAAAAACGAATTCTATTACGGTTTTTAGCGCTATATAGATTGAAATGGGACAAAAAATAAAAATTGTCCCAAAAATAGTTAGGTTATTTTATTGAGAGCAAAAGCATTTGGTGATATACTTTTGCAAAATCTTTGTTTTAATGAGGTGTATCATTTGGCGAGTTCTAAGATAACGAAAAAAGCACTTGCAAATGCTTTGAAAGAGGTAATGGTCGAAAAGCCGTTTGAAAAGATTAGTGTGAGTGATATATGTAATAAATGCAACAGGAATCGAAAAAGCTTTTACTATCATTTTAAAGATAAATATGATTTGGTAAATTGGATTTTTGATACGGAATTTCTAGAAGGGGCAAGTAGGAAAAATTACGATGGAGTATGGGAGTTGCTGACGGATACTTGTGAATTTTTCTATAATAATAGAGAATTTTATTGTAAGGCGTTGCGAATCAACGGACAGAATTCATTTTTAGATTACTTCAGAGAATTACTGCTTTATATTATAGATAAAACACTTCCGGCTGTGACGGGAGAAGAAAATATATCAGATTTTCAAAGGAATTTTATGGCGGATGCATTTGGTATTACCTTTTTAAGATGGGTTCTTGAATATCCGACTATGCCACCAGAGGAGTTTATGGAACAGCTGAGAATCTGTATTAAATATATGGCAGTTGGATATGAAAAATTAGATTAGAGGAGAAAAGATGATGAAGTTGACAAATCTTTTTGCGCTTTGTATGGTGATGATTATTGTTTCTATGCTTGGTTTTTGGGTTGAGAATATATGGCTTGCCATGACGAAGGGCTATATGGATAATCGGAATATGTGTTTTCCATTTTTGATTGGTTATGGAATAGCTATGTTATTGATATTACTCATAATAGGAACGCCAAAGAAAATGTGGATTTTAGGAAAAACATTATGGATTCAAAATAAAATGCTAAGAATTCTTGTTTATTTTTTAGCGGTTATGCTGTGTATCTGTGTTGGTGAAGTATTGTTGGGAACTTTTGTGGAAAAGGTATGTCATTTTTGTTGGTGGGATTATTCAAGGTTGCCGTTACATATTACACAATATACATCCATACCAACAAGTATGATGTTTGCCAGTATGGTTACGTTGTTCATGCAGCACTGCTTAGAGCCATTGTTTCATTTCTTTGTAAAGTGGGATTATGATGTGTTAAGAACTGTTACGATTGTATTAATGGGAATTATGATAGGTGATTTTCTATATAATGCCCATTTAATGTACAAAACAAGAGGAATGGTAAGAAGATGGAAAGTAGATATGTCAGGAAATAGAGTATATAAGAGATTACATACATAAAAAATAGGAAAAGGCAGATGCAAGGAAAGTATCTGCTTTTTCTCTTTGAAAAACAGGTTAGAGTTGTGATATTATATAGAATAATCCTGACAAAAGGTTTGTGAATAAAAAGTAAGCGAGGTATCATATGTATCTATTATTATTATCAGTTATATATTTGGCTTTTATAGGCCTTGGATTACCGGACTCTTTGTTAGGCTCTGCATGGCCAACAATACGTGTGGAATTTGAGGTTCCGTTATCCTATATGGGTATGGTTTCTATGATTATTTCCGGTGGAACAATTTTTTCGGGACTGATGTCCGAAAGAATAACGAAAAAATTTGGAACAAGAACGGTTACAACGGTAAGTACATTACTTACGGCAGTTGCGTTATTGGGCTTTTCTACAACAACGGATTTTTACCAAATGTGTTTATGGGCAATTCCTTATGGACTTGGTGCAGGAGCCATTGATGCGGCATTGAATAACTATGTTGCGTTGTATTACAGTTCAAGACATATGAGCTGGTTACACTGTTTTTGGGGTGTAGGAACAATAATAAGTCCATATATTATGAGCTATGCATTGACTCATACAGTCTGGGCGAATGGATATCGTATGGTTTCTTATTTACAATTTAGTATCGTAGTTGTATTGCTATTGACATTTCCTCTGTGGAAGATTAATAAAGGAAATAAAGAAATAGAGGAAAAAACAGAAGTACTAGGTCTAAAGGGTGCGTTAAAGATAAAGGGAGTTCCGTATCTTTTAACAGGATTTTTTGCTTATTGTGCTGCGGAAGCGACTACCATGCTTTGGGCGAGTAGTTATTTAGAGGGAACAAGAGGTGTATCAAAGGACAAAGCAGCTGCACTTGGTGCATTATTTTTCATTGGCATAACAATAGGAAGATTTTTAGCAGGTTTTATTACGGATAAGCTGGGAGATAATCGCAGTATACGCATAGGCACAGTAATTGCATTATTTGGAGTGATTTGTACAGCGATTCCAATAGAAATCGTGACCATGATGGGATTTATCATTATAGGTCTTGGCTGTGCACCAGTGTACCCATGTATTATTCATTCTACACCCACAAATTTTGGAGCTGAAAATTCGCAGGGAATTATAGGTATTCAAATGGCGAGTGCCTATGTTGGGTCTACCTTTATGCCACCATTTTTTGGATTAATTGCAAATTATGTAGACTTGAAGTTGATGCCATTGTATCTAGCATTTTTCTTGATTTTGTTATTTATTATGATTGCTAAGACAGAAAAGGTTTGTAAACATTAAGTAATAAAAATTATGTATTGACATAGCCAAATTATGGGTATATGATTGTACCGTAGCGAAATGAACACAGAATTGAGAGAAAAAGGAGGTAATTGCGATGTTAAGAAGAAAAGAGAATAAAAACTTAAGATTGTATATGATTACCTCGGATGATTTGTAGCGCTTTGTAAACTTTTATAATGGAAAATAGAAAGGATTCGTTACATAAGGAAGTGTTTTTTGTAATATTTACCGTGGTATTCTTTTGAATTACCACGTTTTTTTATTTTTCCAATTCATTTTGAAAAGAGTAATCATATACAATTTTATCCAAAAACAAAACAGTAACAAACAGATACACGGCTTAGTATTTTTAGTATATGATTAGGAGAAAACAAATGAATTACGAAATGAATACAAAAATAGCAACAGTAATGGCAGTACATAGAGAGCGTTATGAGCTTTATACAGAGAATGAGACCTTTTATGGAAGGCTAAAAACAGTAAATTTCTATAATACAAAGGAGCTTGTAGAGTTTCCCACAGTGGGCGATGAGGTACGGGTAATATATAACGAGCTTGGAGATAGCCAGATTATGGAGATATTGCCTAGAAAGTCAGTATTTATGCGATTGAATGCTACACAAGGATTGCCGGATCAGGCTGTAGCAGCGAATTTTGATTATGTTTTTATTACCATGTCACTGAACCGTGATTTTCACATAGCTAAGTTAGAACGATATCTGACTGTTTCATGGCAGAGTGGTGGAACACCGGTTATTATTCTTACAAAAGCGGATTTATGCGATGATAGAGAGTTTTATTTGTCGCAGGTTAGAGATGTTGCATTTGGTGTTGATGCATATTGTGTAAGCTCCGTAACAGGAGAGGGATTTACAGAACTGGAAGACTATTTTAAAAAAGGAAAAACGGTAGTATTGCTTGGATCATCGGGCGTTGGAAAGTCTTCTTTTGTGAATACTTTATTGGGAAGAACCGAAATGCTCATAGGTGGAATTCGTGAAGCAGATGCACAGGGGAGACATACAACGACTTATAAACAGTGTTTTTATGTGCCTGAAAAGATACAGCTGTTAAATGGAGAAATAATTACGGGAGGCGGACGGATTATTGATACGCCGGGAATGAGAAAGTTGATTATTTCAGAAATGGAAGAAGGAAAAGAAAAATCTTTTGAGGATATCGAAAGTTTGATTTCCGGTTGCAGGTTTTCTGACTGTCAGCATAGGACAGAGCCGGGATGTGCAGTAAGAGCGGCATTGGAAAGTGGTGAGTTGGCAGAAAAACATTGGAAGACGTATTTAAATTTACAAAGAGAAGAGGCATATGCGAAGGCTCGCAGACAGGTATTAGAGAGGAGAATGGAAAAGGCACAAAGAGATATGTCAAGAAGACAGAGAAGATAAGTTGAGAAAGGGAGAGATATTATTATGAAAAAGAAATGTGTTATGAGCTTATTACTAGTTGTTTTGACCGATTTAGTCATAACTGGATGTGGAAAGCAGGAAGTAATGCCAACAGAGGAGTTTAATGCAGGAGTTGTAATGCAAGAATCCACTGAAACAGAAGAGAATACAACGGTAATACAAACAGATTTTGTTTTAGCGGAGGATGAATTTATCATGCCAATTGATGAGAGATGTGTTTATCATCAATTGGAGAATCCGAGCTGGGATTATTATCATGAAAATGCTACACAAGAGTTAACTCAGCAAACGGTATTTTTAGAGAAGCTTAGCGAAACTGCCAATGGAATTAGTGATGTAAATAAATGGGCTGATACTAATAATCTGGATTTTGAAGGTATGTCATATGCAGATGAGAATTACTATTATGATACATATGGTGATAATGCATGGGATGCCTATGAACTTTTTTTAGTCGAGTGTGATGGAGAAGGTAGAGAGATAACGTTAGATTTTTCTAATTACAGTTATGCCAATGATTTTGCAGAAGAAGATAAAGATTATGTTTTTCAAAGAATTATCTGGGCGAAAGCAGATAACGGAGTTTTGTATGTTGCTACAGGACATTATACTTATGCAGCATCCTCTCCGCATAATGGATATATAACGGCAATTGATTTAGAGGACTTTCATGTAATTTGGAAAACCGCACCATTAACATGTAACTCGCTTAGCTTTGAAGTAATTGGTGATGCGATTGTATGTGGATATGGATTTACGGATGAAGACGACTTTCTTTATATTCTGGATAAAAAGACAGGAATGGTGCAGGAAAGCATACCTTTAAAGACAGCTGCAGATTACATTTATCAGCAGGATGATATCCTTTATGTCCATACTTATGATAGCGATTTGAAGTTTCAAATTATTGAGAAATAGGAGAGAAAGGCAAGGCTATTATGATGAATATTGTAATTGAAAGAGCAACAGCGAAAGATGCAGCTGCAATGATAGAATACTTAAAACAGATTGGTGGAGAAACAGACAATCTGACGTTTGGACCTGAGGGATTACCGATTACGCTGGAGTCAGAAGAAGCTTATCTTAAACAATTGGAGAATTCCAGTAATGATGTCATTTTTGTGGCAAAGGCGGACGGAAAAATAGTTGGAGATGCCAGTTTAAATCGCCTTGTGCGTCGAATGAGTCATCGTGGGGATTTTGGAATTGCGGTAATAAAAGAATATTGGAATCAGGGAATTGGCAGTCAGTTAATGGAAAAGATTCTTGAGTTTGCAAAGGAGAATTCTTTTGAAATTATTGATTTACAGGTTCGTAGCGACAATTTAAGAGCAATCCATCTCTATGAACGATATGGTTTTAAAAAGATGGGTACTCATCCTGCATTTTTCAAAATTAATCAGGAATATGTTCCATTTGATTATATGTATTTAGAAGTATAAGAAACGAAAATTTTTTAAAAGGGGATAAATTATGACAAAAGAAGAAATAAAACAAATATTAGAGGAACAGTTAGCTTTGGATTATGACTGTTCGGTGGAAGAGATACAAAGTAGTAACAATATATTTAGAACTTGGAAGAGAAATGAAGGAGCAAGATATATCGGTGATGACGACTGCATGTTGAAGATTGCGGTATATCGTGAAAAGCTGCTTGTGATGGCAGATGAAAAGCTACTGGAATGGTGTAAGCAGACCTTTGAGAATGCAACGGGAACATGGTTTTCAGAGCCGGAAAATCTGATTAAAATTCATGAAAAGTTAGGTGAATACGGACAGAAATTAGCAGATACACATCATCATTATCTCCCTGCGCTGTATGTACCGAAAATAGAGAAGCGTTATGAAGTGAAATGGTTTGAAAAAGAAGAAATTAAAGTATTTGAAGGAGATAATCGCTTTTGGGAGGCATTGCTTTTTGATGAACAAACACCGGATATGTTGGCAGTTTGTGCTGTTGAAGGGGATGAAATTCTCGGAATGGCAAGCGTAACCAGAGATTGCGAGAAACTGTGGCAGATGGGTGTAAATGTAACTGAAGAAGGAAAAGGCAAGGGAATCGGAGGTTATGTTACGGGTCTTCTAAAAGAAGAATTATTAGAAAGAGGTATTGTTCCTTTTTATGCTACGGTAGAAAGCCACATCAAATCACAAAAGGTAGCATTTCAGGCAGGGTTTGAGCCAGTGTATTATGAGCTATTTTCAGCTAGTAAGTAAATAGGATACGGTACTAATAGTAGAGAGAATAAGAATGAGATAAAATACAGAGAAATACTTGAAAGAGGTAATATTTTCTTTCAAGTATTTTTTGTGTAAAAAGGTGAACCTATATAGGACTTATTACAATATACTTTATGAAAGGGTTAATCAAAGAGGAGACTCACGATAACTCTTAGACGTCTAAGATATTACAAAGGAGTTACAGCATGACAAGGACAGAACTGGAGCAATGCATTGATCTTTATGGAAAAGATATTTTCAGCTTTTGCAGGTATGCAACAGGAAGCCTTCAAGAGGGAGAGGAATTATATCAGGATACTTTTTTGAAGGCAGTGGAGCTTATGAAAAAGATGGATATGTCACAGAATCCAAAAAGTTTTCTATTATCTATTGCTGTGAAATTATGGAAGAATAAACAAAGAAAATATGCATGGAGACAGCGGATAGCCGGGATGGAAAGTCTGGAAGAAAAGGGTGAATATCAAAATATTCCAAGTAATATGGCCAGTGCATTGCCGGAAGAAAGTCTGCTTCAAAAGGAACAAAAGCAGATGGTGTATCAATGCATTAGAGAGCTTTCGCAGAAGTATCAGTTACTTCTATATTTATATTATGCTTCTGATCTTTCTGTAAATGAGATTGCTGTGTTACTAAAGATGCCAGAGGGAACTGTAAAAAGCAGGTTGCATAAGGCACGTAAATTATTAAAAGAACAATTGGAGGATGCAGGATATGATAAATGAAGAAAAATTGAATATGATTTTAAAAGATGCCCTTTCACCTGTGGCTCCGGATGAAAGAATGAATCAGAGATTAAAACATGAGTTGGAGGGCAAAAACATGAAGAAATTCAGTATGAAAAAGGTGGTAATATGTGTAGCAGCATGTTGCTTTTTATTGGGAACAGTAAGTATCGCATCGTCGGGGATTATTAGCTATACAACCTCGCATTCTTGGGCATTCGAGGAAAGAAATTTTTCTAAGCTTAAGAAAATGGAGACGAAAGCAGGATTTTCGGTTAAAGCATTAGAACTGTTTCAAAATGGGTATCAATTTTCGGATATGACAATTGATTATAATGTGGATCATGATGAGAATGGAAATGTTATAAGGGAATATAAGGGAATAGATTTTTCATATAAGAAACAGGGCGAAGATATGCTTTACATTAATACTCAGTTAGCAGAAACAGCACAAGATGAAAGTGAAAGAGAGCCGGATGTGGTACAAGTAATTGAAGACATAGAAGTGAAATATAATTTGGATACCTATAAATGGGTTCCGGGTGATTATGAATTGACCGAAGAAGATAAAAAGAATATGGAAAAAGATAATTATTTTATCTCTATGGGAGCATCCAAGGTTTCTGAAAATCAAGTATCAGGAGTAAGCTGGGTACAGGATGGTATCTATTATCACATTGGTAATGTATATGGAAAAACAGAACCTGAAGTTATGTTTCAAATGGCGGAAGAGTTGATTAAGTTGAAATAAAGGAAATGGGATAGTATGTTGTGGAACGCAGGCGGAAGAGTCTGCGTTTTTTTAGAAGTTAGAGTATTGTAACTATACAGTTTTTCCGCGGTTACGAGTATTTCTACTATTTAGATACAGAATTCTACTACTGAGAGGTTGGTAAAACAGAGCTTTTGTGTATGATAAAAGCATGAAAGTACCATGCGATTTGTAAGATATGTAGTAGGAGGATTGCGATGAAGTGTGAAAAAACATATAATAGAATTGCAATTGTTGTAGGCATAGTGTGTATCATTTTACTAGTATTATATACATGGCATTTAAGAGAGCGAAGAGAAAAAAATGTTTATGTATATGAGGAACATTTGGATGATTCCGTTGTTACTGTGGATAATCAGGCTGTAACATTAAGAGAGTTTGGTTACTATATAGTAAAGATGGAAGATATTGTGCAAGGACAGGCACTTGTATATAATTCAGAAGATCCAACAGAATATTGGAATCTTCATTTTTCAGCTGGATTAGATAGCGGATATATGTTTGAATATGCATGGAATTATGCGGTTGCAGACTGCATTTGTGACTTGGTATTCGAAAAAAAGGCAATGGAAGAGGGGTATACATTAACGGTAGAAGAATGTAAACAGGTAATAAAACAATCTGAAGCAATATACGCAATGCTGTCAACAGAGCAAATTGAAAAAACGGGATTGACAATAGATATTATTACGCAGATAGAAGGGCGCAAAAGGTTAGCAGAACGATATGTCGATTCTGTTGTAACAGAAGATGATATTGCAAAGTATATAGATGATGTTATAGCCTATATAACAGGAAATGCTGAAAATGTAATGAGCTCCGATATTTCAGAATATGAAATTTATTATAATGAAAATATGGAATGTGATATACGTATGGGGAAGATTACAGTTAATTGTGAGAATATATAATGTTTCAAAATGGTTATCTATGCTTTGTGTGTCGGATGAAAAGGATGTTGTCATTTTCCAGAGAGTAGGTAAACAGAATGAATCAGGAAAAAATTGGGAAATTTATTGCATTAATGCGAAAGGAACAAAATTTGACACAAAGACAGTTAGCGGAAATGCTTGGTATAACCGATAAATCAATTTCAAAATGGGAGACGGGAAAAAGTATGCCAGATAACACACTCTTGCTGGAGTTATGTTCTATTTTGAAAATAAGTGTAAATGAACTTCTTTCGGGAGAGCGATTATCGCAAGAGGATTATGACGGACATGCAGAAGAAAATATTCTTTATTTAATGGAAAAACAAGAAAAGCAGAAAAAAACAAACAAGTGGACTGCATTGGGGGTAGTTATACTTTTTGTAGTATTACTTTTTGTGATTATTTTATCTGTAGGTGTTTACAATATACCTTGGTTTGTGGATTTGCAATCACTATTATTAATCGTAGGTATTCCAATTTGTGTTTTATTGATAACAGGAGTGTTCAAAGATTTTGTATATGGATTTCTTATTTGCTATGGATTAAAGGAAAAAGAAGATAGAGAAGATATTTTGCGTGCGTATACTGCAATAAGGCTTGTGATGATAACTGCAATACTGGCAGGAATTTTTGTTGCAATTATTAGCATTGTGGCGCTGTTAGGGAAATTATCGGATGTTATGTTTTTGGGAGAGAGGCTTATAATAGTACTGATGAGTATACTATATAGCATTATATTAAATCTACTGTTATTACCGACATTGACTAAACTATACATAAAAATGAAGATGATGGATAGAGAATAGGGACTTAAAAGATTAAATATAAGGAGACGATTATGAAAAAGGGTAGAAAATGGATGTTGGAGATGGTATAATATTAAAACAGTTTTAAAAAGTATCATAATAATATTTGGAGTATTATAACCAAGAGTGAATGAGAAAGAGGTACAATATGAACAATAAGTTATTTGATTCTAAGCGTATTGCAGAAGGGTATAAAGACCGTCCGTTTCTGCATAAGCAGGTTATAGAACAATTACAGAAGGATATATATGTTTCTTCTTTTCATAATGGATTAGATGTTGGTTGTGGAGCAGGATTGTCATCAAAGGCACTTAATCTTATATGTGATAGGGTGACTGGAACAGATATTTCAGAAGAAATGATATTAGTAGCAAAGGAGATGTGTTCGGATAGAGATGACATCTTTTTCGTGAGTAAAGCAGAAGAAATACCAAAACCGGAGCAGTTATATGACATTGTAACAGTGGCCGGAGTAGTTCAATGGATGGATGCAGATGCATTTTTGAATAATTTGAAGTCCATTATAGATAAGGAAGGAGTTGTGTTAGTTTATGACTTTTGGATTTCAGATAAGATGAAGGAGGTACCACAATATACGCAGTGGTATCATAACGAATACTTAAAGCATTTTCCTAAGCCGTCAAGGAATGAAATGGTATGGACAGATGCGTTTGTGCAACAATATGGATTTCGAATGCAGAAGCAAAGGAAATTACAATTGCAATATCTATTTAAGCTAGAAGATTTTATAAAATTTATGATGATACAATCCAATGTTAGCGTTAAAATAGAAGGGGAAGGGCAAAACGAAGAAGACATCAAAAGATGGTTTGAAGATTCCTTACGGGAGGTGTTCTGTTTACAGAGTCGAGAACTGTTGTTTGATGGATATATTTGGTATATTTATAAGAATATTTGAGGAAGAAAAAGATGTTTGGATAACAAAAATATTGCTATTTTTACAATTTGTTACCCTTGAAAAATCACTCTTTCAGTAAATATAGAAAAAGTTTTGATTTACTATATATTACAAATTGACATTGGTTGTTTGAGAGTGATAAAATATGCAAAATGAGAAAAAAATATACAATGTGGGAGGTCTTCTCATGCCAAAAAGAACAGACATTAATAAGATCCTTATTATTGGATCAGGTCCAATTATCATTGGACAGGCTTGTGAGTTTGATTATTCAGGTACGCAGGCTTGTAAAGCACTTCGTAAGTTGGGTTACGAAATTGTACTTGTAAACTCTAATCCAGCAACTATTATGACAGACCCGGAAACAGCAGATGTTACTTACATTGAGCCGTTAAACGTGGAACGTCTCGAGCAGATTATTGCAAAAGAACGTCCGGATGCATTACTTCCTAATTTAGGTGGTCAGTCTGGACTTAATTTATGTTCAGAGTTAAATCAGGCTGGTATTCTTGAAAAATATAACGTTGAAGTAATCGGTGTTCAAGTAGATGCCATTGAACGTGGTGAAGATCGTATCGAATTCAAGAAGACAATGGATAAGCTTGGAATTGAGATGGCACGTAGTGAAGTTGCTTATACCGTAGATGAAGCACTTGCTATTGCTGATAAGCTTGGTTATCCGGTTGTTTTACGTCCTGCTTACACCATGGGTGGTGCCGGCGGCGGTCTTGTATATAATAAGGAAGAATTGCAGACGGTATGTGCAAGAGGCTTAAAGGCAAGCCTTGTAGGACAGGTTTTAGTTGAAGAATCTATTCTTGGCTGGGAAGAGTTGGAGTTAGAGGTTGTTCGTGACGCTGACAACAACATTATCACAGTATGTTTCATTGAAAATATTGATCCTCTTGGTGTACATACAGGAGATTCCTTCTGTTCAGCGCCTATGCTTACGATCTCCGAGGAATGCCAGAAGAGATTACAGGAGCAGGCATATAAAATTGTTGAATCCGTACAGGTTATCGGTGGAACTAACGTACAGTTTGCACATGATCCAGTTTCAGATCGTATTATTGTTATTGAAATCAATCCACGTACATCACGTTCTTCTGCATTAGCATCTAAGGCAACCGGATTCCCTATTGCATTAGTATCGGCTATGCTTGCTGCTGGACTTACCTTAAAGGATATTCCATGCGGTAAGTACGGAACTCTTGATAAGTATGTTCCAGATGGAGATTATGTAGTAGTGAAGTTTGCCCGTTGGGCATTTGAGAAGTTCAAGGGTGTTGAAGATAAGCTCGGAACACAGATGCGTGCTGTAGGCGAAGTTATGAGTATCGGTAAGACATATAAGGAAGCTTTCCAGAAAGCAATTCGTTCTTTGGAAACAGGTCGTTATGGTCTTGGATATGCGAAGAACTTCAATTCATTGAACAAGGATGAGTTACTTCAGATGCTTGGAACCGCATCTAGTGAGCGCCATTTCCAGATGTATGAAGCAATACGTAAGGGTGCTACCGTAGAAGAAATTCATGAAATTACAAAGGTTAAGCACTACTTTATCGAACAGATGAAGGAATTAGTAGAGGAAGAAGAAGCAATTGCTAAGTGTAAGGGTAGCATGATTAGTGATGAAATGCTCACATCTGCTAAGAAGAATGGTTTCTCTGACAAGTATTTAAGCCAGATATTAGGGATTTCTGAGGAATCTATCCGCAATCGTCGTATTGAAATTGGTGTTGAAGAGGCATGGGAAGGTGTTCACGTAAGTGGAACGGAAGACAATGCATATTACTATTCAACATACAATGCAGAAGATAAGAACCCGGTTCATACAGATACCAAGAAGATTATGATTTTAGGCGGTGGTCCTAACCGTATCGGACAGGGTATCGAATTTGACTATTGTTGTGTACATGCAGCACTTGCATTAAAGAAGCTTGGTTTTGAAACAATTATCGTAAATTGTAATCCAGAGACAGTATCTACAGACTATGATACCTCTGATAAGTTATATTTTGAGCCATTAACATTGGAAGATGTATTAAGTATTTACAAGAAAGAGCAGCCACTTGGTGTTATCGCACAGTTTGGTGGTCAGACTCCATTAAATCTTGCTGCAGAGCTTGAAAAGAATGGTGTGAAGATTCTTGGTACAGCTCCTTCTGTTATTGATTTAGCAGAGGATCGTGATTTGTTCCGCGCTATGATGGAGAAGCTTGAGATTCCAATGCCAGAGTCAGGAATGGCTACTACTGTTGAAGAAGCAGTAGAAATTGCAAATAAGATTGGCTATCCTGTAATGGTTCGTCCTTCTTACGTATTAGGTGGACGTGGTATGGAAGTTGTTTATGATGATGAGAGTATGACAGGATATATGAAAGCGGCAGTAGGTGTTACACCAGATCGTCCTATCCTAATTGATCGATTCTTAAATCATGCATTAGAGTGTGAAGCAGATGCTATCAGTGATGGTACACATGCATTCGTACCAGCTGTTATGGAGCACATTGAGCTTGCAGGTATCCATTCCGGTGACTCTGCTTGTATTATTCCATCTGTTCACATTACTCCTGAAAACGTAGAAACAATTAAGGAATATACAAGAAAGATTGCAGAAGAGATGCACGTTAAGGGGCTTATGAACATGCAGTATGCTATCGAAAATGGCAAGGTATATGTTCTTGAGGCTAACCCAAGAGCATCTCGTACAGTACCTTTAGTATCTAAGGTATGTAATATTCGTATGGTACCTATTGCAACGGATATTATTACATCAGAGATTACAGGTCGTCCTTCACCAGTTCCAGAATTGAAGGAGCAGGTAATTCCTAACTATGGTGTAAAGGAAGCTGTATTTCCATTCAACATGTTCCAGGAAGTTGACCCTGTATTAGGGCCGGAAATGCGTTCTACCGGTGAGGTACTTGGTTTATCTCATTCTTATGGTGAAGCGTTCTTTAAGGCTCAGGAAGGAAGCGGTTCTAAGCTTCCAGTAGAAGGAACTGTTCTTATCTCTGTTAATAATAAGGATAAACAGGAAGTAGTAGAAGTAGCAAAAGCATTTAAGGAAATAGGATTTAACATTGTTGCGACTGCAGGTACTTATGATTTGATTACAGCAGAAGGAATTGAAGCAACAAGAGTTAAGAAGCTTTGTGAAGGTCGTCCAAATGTTGCGGATATGATTACCAATGGTGAGGTTCAGTTAATTGTGAATACCCCGGTTGACAAAGACAGTGTAACAGACGACGGTTATTTGAGAAAGGCTGCCATTAAGGCAAAGACTCCTTATATTACAACTGTTGCTGCAGCAAAGGCAACTGCAGAAGGTATTACTTATGTGAAGTCACATGAAGGTAGTGAATTAAAGTCCTTACAGGAATTACACAGCGAGATTCATGATAAATAAAATTGAATAAGCTATAAAATGAAAGGAAATGAATTATGGAGGCATCATAATCCATTTCCTTTTTGTATTTGTCAAAGAAGTTTGGTGTTGCATTTAAAAATATATTTTACCCTAATTGTAAAGTGCTGATTAAATAACGAAATACATTATACGCAAAAGACTTGTTTAACGAATAGTATATATATTATATTATAACTATAACGACATGAGGGTAAAATATAATTTTTAATGCAAGATTCTATTACAAAATGCAACACTTTTTAAAGGTGTTGCAGCATTTTTTTGCATTTCATAATCAATTTTTTATAGATATTTTCCGCGAACCATGGCTCGGTCGATGCCTTTAAAGCTTCATCAAAAGTGAACCATTTTACAGCTTGATTTTCTTCGGTATTTACGATTAAGGTTTCATTTTCATCAGCTTCAGCAAGATAAGTAACGTTTAAATGTAAGTGGCTAGGTACATAAATCCCTTTTTTAATGTGTCCATCCACGGTTAAGGATTCAAGGCTAAAAATTTCTTTGCTTACTAAGCGGGCATGCGAAACACCAGTTTCTTCTTGGAGTTCTCGCATAGCGACAGAGCACAAATCTTCGATTCCGTCAGCGTGTCCGCCTATCCATGACCAGGAATTATAGATATTGTGATATACCATTAATGTTTTGGTGCGTTCCTCATTCACAGTCCAAATGGAAGCTGTAAAATGTGCAATAAAGTTAGAACGCTCCAGATAATCGGGATTTTTAGTAATATATTGGAGCATTACTTCTTTATCTCGTTTTTCTTGTTCATTGGTTGGTGTATAATTTTTAATTTCTTCAAGTAGACTCATGTTTTGTGTCCTTTTTCATATATTGTTTTTCTTGCCTATTTTAAGGATTATCTGTCATATAGCATACGTCATAGTTATCTGAATTAACGATTGTATCGACAATGATAATTGGTATCCCTTTATCATGAACCATTTCTACCGCAGGCACCAACATTTCTGAGTTGTCAGGTCCCAGTATGATGGCATCCGCTCCGTTTTCTACCGCTAGCTCTATGTATGCTTCCTGTAGTTCCCATTCTGTTTCTAATATGCTTCCAGCCGCGTAAATATTACATTCAAGGTCTATTCCAGCTTGCTTTGTTCCTTTAAGAACCACTTCCCAATAACTACTTGTCAATAGATTTTACAATCACATAGATATTCGGTCTGTCTTCCACTATGTTTGTTATGGGAACAAAGTCCTGTGTTATTTCAACTTTCTCTTTTGATTGTTCCGGGCTACAGCTTGTTGCTATCATAAGCAAAAAAAATGAAATAGCCGTTATTCCTATTTTACACAATTTTTTTCTCATTAAATATCCCCCATCGTAAAAATGCTTTAACGACTAATTATCTTTGTTTAATAGCGTTACATAGCAATGTAAAAGAAAAAATTTCCCTATATAAAATATTATCATATATAAAGAAGTAAATATCAATCTCTAAAATTGGCGGTCATTGTAGAGTTTAAATGAAGACAGGTTGCTTGTCCTAGTTCTTCATATAGTAATGTGGTTCCTAGTATCGCTAAACCGTAAAAATAGTCTTCTTTATATGTATTGGAATAAATAAAGTTTGGTAGAACTCTTTCGGGCAAATATTTTTTGCAATATTGTTCCATGACCATTTCCCATTCTGTTTCGTCCTGTTCTATATAAAGAATCATGTTTCGTGGATTAAGAATAGTAATCAGGCTGATTGCAATTTTTCCAAGATATTCTCCAAGATTTACATTTTGAAAGCCAGATAAAGCTATGTCCTGCAATGTTTTTTCATTGTAAAACGGGATAAATCCAACCTCACCATGAAAACCACAAAAACCATCAACTGCTTTTCCGTTTACAATTGCACCACATCCTGGGCCAGTTTGTGATAGATGGAGACAGACGAGATTTTCTGATGTGCAGGAATGTTTATCTGCCATTCCGATTGCTATGGCATTCATATTATTGCAGACATTGACAGGTAATGAAAAATGCTTGGAAAGTTCCATTTGTAATTCGCAATCTTTTAAAGAGTCATAGCCGTCGATATCGTATATTTTTCCATTGCTAACACTTCCCGGAATTCCGATGGAAATGGCACCAATAAGAGAATCCTGTTGTAGGATTTCGTCAACTAATTCATAAATATTTGTCAGAGTCACAGTGAGTTTATATTCTTTCTTGTATTGAAGAATAGGTTCTCCAAGTGCATTTACGATTTGATAGTAAATGTTTTGCTCCTGCAAAAATAGAATAAGAGCATGTGCAAAATCAACATTTAGGCGAAAGACCGCTGCTTTTCTGCCACCCTGACTGTTTTCCTCTATACCTAAAGAAAGGACAATTTTTCTTTCAACGAATTCGTCAATAATCTTGCTTGCTGTAGGAAAACTGAGTTCAGATTGTTTTGCAATCTCTTGCTTTGTGAAAATATTAGTATGTTTAATGCAACTTAGTATTATTTTGTCATTTAAATTCTTTGCAATACTTGAAAATGCCATAGATACTCTCTTTTCTCATTCTTTTTAAAACCATTTTAATATTATTGCCTATATATTGTCAATGTACTTGGTATATACTGTTGGGGTAGCATGTTTCTGTTACTTTAAAGATTTCAAAACAAATAATCAACACTAATTTTCAAATTTGTCGATTC
Source organism: Lachnospiraceae bacterium (assembly GCA_036310845.1). Taxonomy (GTDB): domain Bacteria; phylum Bacillota; class Clostridia; order Lachnospirales; family Lachnospiraceae; genus COE1. Next base: position 67,922 of record JAXJRB010000105.1, read on the forward strand.
GTTGATTAATTTCAGATTAACTGCTTTTCAACATCAGAATATTCATTTTCGACGATCCAATTATCTAAAAACTCCATTTGTTCTTCCGTATGGAACCAGTGTTCACCATTTTTCATAATCGTAACTGTGGCACCAATTTTCTGAGCGAATTTTTTCATAATGTCTTTGGAAGTAAAGGAGTCATTTTCTCCGTACAAAATATGAGTTTTAACATCCCAATTATCAATAGAATGGCTTTTTACATATTGCAAATACTCCCATGACAAATCCTCTCCGAACGATGTTGGGATGATTCCTTTTTCTTTGAGCTGTTCGCTAGTAACATTTTCCCACTGCATCATATTGGTAATCATATTTTCCATATCAACAATTGGAGATATAAAATATGCTCTTTCAATCTGCTCTTTGGTAAATGAATTCATAGAAAAGAATGCACCGATACTATTTGCAATCAGAATGACGCTATCATAGTTCATACTTATATCTGTAATGTAGCGCGAGAATTCATCTTTGCAATCCCATGGTGTAGTAGCCTTATAATCAAATCCCACTACATCCATTTGGGGAAATAAACTATGATAGTGCTTGGCTTCTTCTGCACTACCACCTTTGCCATGAATATATACGACAATGTCTTTTTTATTGCTTTCCCATTCGCGTTTCTCTATTCTGGTAAAATGCTCTGTTCTTACATCACTCATTGGGATACATGGCTTTCCATACTCAGTGTGATGATATCGGAATCCGCATTTTTCTTGGCACTTTTTCGATTTTTCATTTCCATCATAATATCCGCACCACATAGCTTGGTACCCAAGTTCTTCAAATGCATATTTCTGAAGGCATCTGACAGCTTCTGGAATTAATCCTTTTCCCCAAAATGGAACACCAATCCAATAGCCAATTTCAATTTCATTTTCTGATGCTTTGGTATGCGACTGGGCAGGTGGAATAAGACCAACACTTCCGATAGCTCTGTTATCTTCTTTCAAACAGACAGCAAACGTGTTCTTTGCAGATAAAACATGTCGAATAATTTCTTTGCTATTTTCTACGCTTGTATGTATCGGCCATCCAGCTATTGGACCTACTTCCGGGTCTTTAGCATACTCATATAAACTTTCGGCATCACTTTCTTCCCATGGACGAAGTATTAGGCGTTTTGTTTCAAATATCATGTTTCATCGTCTCCTTTACTAATTGTTTTCTAATATGATTCGTAATTGCTTCAAATGTAACATCCGCCATATTTCTTATTGGAAATAATTCTAATATATCGATTTTACATTAGAGTGATATTCTTTGCTACGAATATGTATGAGTAATTCTTCTATTGCAGCCAGGCATGCTATGAATGCCAATAGTTTGCTGAAAGGAATAAAAACAGGTAAAAAAATAGTGTATGGCATCAGAAAAACACCAGCGCCTGTTATTTTATTCAGGTAAGTGTGTAAGGAAGCAAAACGTTTATATTTCCATGCTGCGAATACATAGGAACATAGACGTAAGATTAAGATTACACCAACGACAAACCATAACTTTGCAGGAAGTCGTTCAATGAGGATTGGTAGAATTTTAACTCCCATAACAGTATAAAAGACTAAATCGGCAATGCTATCTAATCTTGCTCCAAATTCACTGGATACTTTTAGCTTTCTAGCTGCCCATCCATCAAGAACATCGCTGATACCGGATATAGTATAAATAATATAAAATGGCTTAGATAGTGTATCAAAAAATAATAAACAGATGGTGCCTATGATACGTATGGAGGTAATAAAATTGGGTATATTTTTTCTTGATAATACTATGGTCATATTGTGTTTGCTCTCTCTTTCTCTCTCTTTATACTAAAATTCGCTCTCATGCTTCATAAAAAAGTCAAAATATGCACGTACATTAGCCAGCTCGGTCCATTTTTTTACATCAACCGTTTCTTCATCCATATCGTAGATTTTTGCACCTCTCATAGATAATAAAAAAGGTGAATGTGTGGCGATAATGAACTGACAGCCAAAAAATCGTGCAGAGTCCTCTAAAAATTTTAGCAGTTCTTGTTGTTTTTCTGGCGAAAGGCTATTTTCAGGCTCGTCCAGAAGATATAATGCATTTTCTTGAATCTTGTCAGAAAAGTATAGATAAGCACTTTCACCATTGGAATGTTCACGAACATTGTTCATTAAATTCTTGCGTACAAATTGTGATTGTGTCTTACTGCGCGCTGAATTCACCTTTTTAAGCTGGTCATAATCATCTAAAGATTTCATTTGAAAATGAGAATATTTTGCATCCAAGTATTCATCAAATAGTTCTTCTCTCTTCTGATTAATTCCGTTATTGATACTTCGCAGGTTCAACATGAAGTCAAAAACATCGTCACTTGTAATAATTCTACTGTGTCTTGGAATGCTACAATCAAGCTCATAACTGCACATTTTTGTATAATCTTCAAAGAAATTAGAACGGTTGTAAAGTGTATCGCGTTCCAGGCCTAATTTTTCTGCAATGACATTTAAAACAGTGGTTTTACCAGAGCCATTTCCACCATATAATATAGTAATTGGTTCAAAATCAAGCATTCTAAGATTATGCTTTGATATGGTTAGGAATGGATAAACAGTATCGTAACAGGTACGCTTTAACGACATTGTAAAGTCGTATTCCTGTTCCGCTCCAGGGAATTCGAAATGTGATAAGTAAATCATAATAAATACGCTCCTACAGAAATAATCTGTATTTAGATAATAATACCTTCTAAATGATCGCACTCATGCTGAATAATCTGTGCAATCCATCCGGTAAATTTCTGTTTTTGTTTGTTCCAATTGATATCAAAATATTCTACTTCAATATCCTGATATCTAGTAGTATCACGAATACCGATTAAGGAAAGGCATCCCTCTTGTGTTTGGTAAGGATTTGCTTTTTTAACAATAACCGGATTTAACATTGCGATATTCATAAAGCCCATATTTACAGCAATGATTCTCTTGTTAACGCCAATCATATTTGCGGCCATTCCGACACAGCCTTCTTCATGAGCTTTTAGGGTATCAAGCAAATCTGTCACAACCTGCATGTCGTCCTTTGTGGCCAGTTCGGATTTCTGACGTAAAAATAATATATCTTTCATAATTGGTTTTATCATATATAGTTACCTGCTTTCTTAGTCATGTCTAAAAGAGTTTTTAGCTAAGTGCTTTAATTATTGTTGAAAGCAATTCTTTGGAAAAAGCTTCAAAATCTCGATTTTCATCATCAAAAAGAATTGTATGCATTCCCATTTGAGCTGGAATAATTAGATTTTTGGCAGTGTTATCAATAAAAACACATTCTTTAGGACTAACATTTAATTGATTTAGTACATACTGAAAAATGCTAAGATTATCTTTACCGGAGTGGTGTTCGGCAGAAATAGCAACAACATCAAAATAGTTTTTTAATTCATTATGAGTCAAAATAGTATGAATTCTATCACATTTATTATCTGTTATCATGCCAATTAAGTATGTTTCTTTTAATTTTTTAATATAATCAATCATTGTTTCATCAAGTGCTGTGTATATAAAGGAATCTGTTAATATTTGATAATCAATAGGTTGACCAATATCATTACAAAAATCTTCCCACATATCTTCATGTGAGATTTCTCCATATAATAGTCTTTTATTATATGTATAGTAACAAGATTTAACCAAATCTAATGAAATTCCTGTTTTTTGAGAAATATAATTTGTGATTGTAGTGGAACCTGCTTTATCGATGGTTAATACACCATCAAAATCAAATAATATTGCCTTAATCAATGTTTATATACCTCTATTTCAAAATGATAACTGCTTGGTAAAACAAATAATACGATTGGCTTCCATAAATCCCATTTTTATATGGAATTTGAGGCTGGTATCATTGTCTAATTCACAATCACTTGCGAACTCCGTACAGCCTTTTTCCTTTGCCCATTCTTCGCATTTTTTCAATAATTCTTTCGCGTATCCTTGTTTTCTATATTCGTCTTTCACGAAAATACCTTCCAAATAGCCGACGGGACTACTGTCTGTTCCTTCCACATAATCATGCCTTAGCTGGCACTGTGCAAAGCCAATGATTTCATTTTCTGGGGATAATAAAAAAATAGCACTTTCATCACTATTTAGAATTGTTTCAAATTCTTCAATTAAGTCTTCGATAGTATTTTCATGCCACATTTGAATTGCCAAATTTGCAATTGTGCGGGCATCATTTTGGGTTGCTTTGTATATCATACTTTTATCCTCTACCTATCTATTCAAAGCTATATTTCCGGATTTCACAATTCTTTATACCGAAGGAAGCATATTCTTCATTCGTCATATCACGGAAATAGGACTCTACCACTCTGGAAATACCATTGTGTGCAACTAAAAGATAAACTTTATCTTGTTTTTTAATATCGTCGATTACATTATAAATTCTCTGCGCAAGCTTAAGCATGGATTCGCCACCGTCAAAGCTAGTTATAAAATTTTCTTTATCAGCCTTGAAATCTAGCCCATTTCTAGGTGTACCTTCCCATTTACCAAAGGCCTGTTCTTTCAGACGTATCTCTTCAGTAGCCGGAATTCCACTAAGCTCAGATATGATTAAGGCGGTGTCTTTTGCTCTGCTTAGTGGAGAATAGAGGATCTCATCAATTTGAAGTCCCTCGGCAAGAATCTTTTCTGCTAATTCTTTTGCCTGCAATCTTCCCTTGTCTGTTAATGGTGAATCTGTAACTCCACATATTTTATTTTCTACATTCCACACGGTTTGACCGTGTCTGGTATAGTAAAAATACATATTTGTTCTCCTTTCCTTGATTAAGAATCTGATGGGTGAAGATATTCAAATTTTTTGCATAAAAAAGCAAGTTGATTAAATAATCCCTTTCTTATACTTATTGATGGTTTCATCGCTCCATATATGAACCTCTATATATCGTTCCGGACCATATTTCCCATCATTATTCCAATCCTGTGGAAGTCCATACTTATCGATAATCTTAAGAATTTCTTCATATGTATAAAGCTTTTTTCGATATTCTTTGCCATCGTTAATTCTTGGGCTAAATGTTGGATGTGAATCTCCATAAGTAAAGGAAAGTGTTGATAAATCAAATTCCTCGATAGGAATTTTAATAAATGAACTATTTTCATACCAGGAATTAAGCCATGGACTATGCTCAACAGTCATATAATGTGGTACTGTTCTAGTGATTTTTCCACCTTTTTTGAAGAATTCTTTACGCAATATATTTTCATAATATAGTCTTGCCTTCATGTAATCATCTTGTCTTTTGGCACATTGAGCGTTTGGCTTTGTTTTCTTTATATTTTCTAATACTTGATTAGCTTCTTCTATTGATAAATCAGACAGATTTAAAAATGGTTGGGAAGTCTTTTCATAATAATGATATAAATACATAAATATCCATTCCTACTTTTCTTTATCTTCCACTAAAAATCGTTTTATCATACCTGAACCACAGGTATCATTGGGGCGACTGATAAAACCTAATTTTTCATAAAAACCGTCCTTGTTTTTAGCAGCCATAAGTCCAATTGTTGAATAAGTTCCGGGGATACTATGTTCTTCAATATATTGCATAAGTCTTTTTACAATGGCTTTGCCAATTCCCTGTCCCTGATATTCTGGTAAAACTGCAACATCCTGTATATACCAATACATAATGCCATCTCCGACCAAACGTCCCATGCCTGCATTTTTACCATTACATTGCGCAACTACAGAAAAAAGACCATTTGCCAGAGCTTTTTGTGTTTGTTCTATTGGAGTTTTAGAAAAGCCAACTTCATTTCGCAAATAGATATAATCTTCAGCACATAATCCATTGTCGATTAATTGAATATTCATAACATATTTCCTTTCGATACATGGTTGACATAATTATATCACTTTTCGATTAATGTATAAAGGAAATTGCATAGTAGTTTTAGCTATTATTAAAATATTAGATAAGAAAAAACAGCGAAGGTATAATCATTTTTTGTTCTTGAATACTATCCTATAGTACATATATTAATGAATTGAAAAAAGGCCTGTTGTTTAACAACAGGCCCTCAACATACATTATTCTTTTATTTTACTGTCTTTACGAAACCATTACTATTATACAAACCATCATTTACGAATTCTAAGTCTGCAGTCTGTTTGCTTCCGTCGTTAAAGATAATCATCATATCCTCGTTATCTGTATTATAAGAGAAACCGTAAAGGTTATCGCCTAAATCAGAGATTTTTGTACCTGGCCATGAACCCTGATATGCTGTCTTATCGTTATCATCCCACATATATACGTAAATGGTTGAATTCCAGTCAGATGGCTTTTCAAAATAAACACCGTCTTCTAAAGAATATGGATTTGTTTCTTCTTTAGAATAAACATAAGTTACGGTAATGCTTTCGGATGTAAATGTTCCAGTTGCATTAGATGGTGTTTCTTTTAAGGTATATCCATTAAATGTTTTTGATTTGGTAGTATATTCTTTACCTACTTCTCCGGTAAGCTTTTCGCTTGAAATAACTTTTCCGTCTTCATCTACATATTCAATGGTTACAGTACCTTTTTTGGTAGCTTCTCCAATTGTCTTTACGAAACCGTTTTCATTGAATAAACCGCAGTTTACAAATTCTAAGTCTGCAGTCTGTTTGCTGCCATCGTTAAAGATAATCATCATATCTTCGTTGTCAGTGTTATAAGAGAAACCATAGAGGTTGTCACCTAAATCAGAGATTTTTGTACCCGGCCATGAACCCTGATATGCTGTCTGAGTTTTATTATCCCACATATATGCATAGATGGTTGAATTCCAGCCAGATGGTTTTTCAAAATAAACGCCATCCTTTAATGTATAAGGATTTGTATTATTTTTTGTATAAACATAAGTTACTGTAATTGTTTCTTTTGAAAATGTTCCATTTGCATTAGATGGAGTTTCCTTTAAGGTATAACCGTTAAATGTTTTAGCATCTGTTGTATAGGTACTTCCAAGTTCTCCGGTAAGTGTTTCTGTTGATAAAATAGTACCGCTTTCTGTTACATATTTAACAGATACTGTACCGTTTTCCTTTTCATCACCTTTACCAATTACCTTTACAAAGCCATTTGCATTATACAGAGCATTATTTACAAATGTTAAATCATCTGTCTGATGGTTTCCATCATTGAAGATAATCTTCATATTTGTATTATCTGTCTTGTATGAGAAGCCATAAATATCGTTACCTAAGTTTTCGATTTTCTTACCTGGCCAAGCACCGTTATATGCTGTTTGGGTGCTGTCATCCCACATATATGCATAAATTGTGGAACCCCAGTCAGATGGCTTATCAAAATAAATACCGTTTTCTATGATAGGAATTTCTTTTTCTTTTACAGTAATTGTTACGGATGCGGTGAAATCATTCACTGTTGTGGCAGTAATGGTTGCGGTTCCTTCTGCAACAGCAGTTACCAAACCACGATTTGTTACCGTTGCAACAGATGTATCACTGGATGACCATGTTATTGTTTTCTTTGTTGCATCACTTGGAGTAATGGTTGCTTTTAATTGTACAGTTGCAGCTTCTGTTAAAGAAATAGATTCGCTGTCTAAAGTAATTCCGGTTGGATATACAATCTTGTTATTATAGTCGATAGGCATAATATTTTCATTTTCGCCACCATCTGTTAAGTAAATACCATTTGGAATAACTCTTCCCGGAGCAGGCGTTTTTGCAGTATCTAAAACATAAGCTTTTAAGTTACCTTTTCCGGAAACAGATACTTTCAATGTTCCGTTTGTTACTGTTTTAACATCACCTGTTACTGCATCTACATAGGTTCCGTTTGGAATTCCTGTAAAAGTAGCATCACCGGAAATGGATACACATACGAAGCTGTCTGTTGCATTGTCTGTATAACGTCTCTTGAATGCAAGACCACCGGATACACCTTCTGTTGAGTACTGACCCTTACGAAGAGCAGGCACAGCCTGACGGATTCTGTTGAGTCTCTGTATATGCTGTGATAATGGATGCAACAGGGTATCGGAAACGTTTCCACTTACATTACCATATTCACCAAAATCATAAGCTGTAATAGTACCTTCAATATTATCTCCATAATATGCACGTCCTGAATCCTCAAGTGCAATATTTGGTCCTTTATCAATCGGTGAACCTTTCTTGAATTCCGTTTCTGTACCATAGTAAATACAAGGAATACCACGGAATGTAAACATAAGTGAAAGGTTTTCTGCCCATGTACTCTGATCCTGATCAAATCTCTTGTCCTCAGGAGCGCCGTCTGGAGCATAGTCATGTGAATCTACATAAGTAACGTTCCAAGTTGCATCATTATAGTAACGATCACCATTTTTTGCAACATCAAAAGCGCTATATGCGGATTTGAATGCCCAGTGCATTGGGAAATCAATAACATTCAGTCCTGAGAACATACTATAATCGGTTACATGATAGTCATTACCATTAAGGAAGGCATTATTACTTGTTGGCTGTTTTGCAATGGTACTTTCATCTGCATTATCACGAGTATTCTGAATAGCGGAGTTATAGTTTACTTTCCAATCTGTGTCGCTCCATTCATAATCAACAGTATCTTTCCATGTGTAGAAAGGAGTGGACATAGAAGGAGATTTTCTGTACCAAACATTACCATTATCTCTCGTACAAACTTCACCGAACATAAAGAAATCTTTTCCGTTTTTGGCACCGGCTTCTATAAAAGCATCGTTAAATACTTTATTAAATGTAAGTCGGCTAATATGTCTTACGGTATCTACACGGAATCCATCAACACCCATATCAATATAGTCTGTATAAGCATCTACTAAATAATTATAAACCAAAGGATTTTCTGTATTTAAATCCACACAGTCGCCGGCAATCTGTGCTATCTGACTGGTGTAATCGTCCCAGTTAAAATTACCATAGTGATGATAAATATTATTTACATCATTGTTATTGCCATCTGTATTTTTCATAAGGGCAATTCTTGCATTATATTGCTGTTCCGGAGTAAGATCCTCGTAATTTTCCGGAAGAACGGAACCTTCTGCTATTTTTAAACAGTCCGGATCACTTAAGTCACCTTCTTTTTCAAACATAGGCATTAAGTTGTCTTCACCAAAGTTCCCCGTATGATTAAAAACAACGTCCTGAATAATCTTCATGCCTCTTGCATGGCAAGCATCGATTAAATCTTGGTATGTACAATCATCCGATTCGTATCTTTCATCAACTTTGCTAAAGTTCTTAGCGTGATAACCGTGATAATCGTAACCACTACAATTTTCTACGACCGGCGTAATCCAAATGGCTGTAAATCCTAAAGCTTTAATATAATCAAGCTTTTCAATTAATCCTTTAAAATCACCTCGCCATGCAGGGTCATTTAAATTGTACTGTGAACCGTCCCAACACTGTACATCGTTACTTTCATCTCCATTATAAAATCTTGTTACCATTGTAAAATAAATGGACTCATCACGGAAATCCGTTCTACTGTTGGCAAAGATAACATTTCTGGCTTCTCCCGAGAGTATCTCCGAAGAATCTGTGCCTGCTAAAGAAGCAGAATCCGTCTTATTCTGTGCAAATGCAACTCCTCCCAAAGGTGCATTTGCCATGGTAACTGCAGCTAAGGAAAGGATAAGACCCTTCTTCGCTTGTTGGATGAATAACTTTTTCCTTTTCATGTTCCTTCTCCTCAATAAGTATTTATAACAAAAGATTGTCTACAAAGCATAAACGTCCCCTTAAAAACAATCATTTATTATCATAAATTATGTGCAAACTCATCTATCCACTCTCTTTTGCATAGCAAAGTGCTTAAAAATGCATAAATTTCACGCGACGCTTTAGACACAATTATACATACCATAAAATGGTTGTCAATTAATTTTACGAAAAAAAACGAATAATTATGCATTCCGAAACATAACGAAACCTCTTAATGTTACTTATTAACAACATTAAGAGGTCATGAGTCTTACCAATATTCTATTCTTCTTCACTTACAGCATTTGGGTCATATTCCAAGATATCTCCCGGCTGACACTGTAACACTTCACATATTGCTTCTAATGTGGAAAAACGAATAGCGCTGATTTTTCCTGTTTTCATTTTGGATAGATTGACATTAGAAACACCAACTTTTTCTGAGAGCTCATTTAAGCTCATTTTTCGGTCGGCCATAACACGATCTAAACGTAAGATTATTTTACCCATATATTAACCAGCCTTTCTTATAAAGTTTCATCAGATTCTCTTTGTAAAACAGCACCATATTTGAAGATATATACTAATACAAAAATCAGAATAATAACGAGTACGACTTTGATGTCAATACTGATGCCAAGTTCAAAATTACCTACATTTATCAGGTTTGTGATAAAATTATCTGCAATAGAAGAAATAATTGTCCAAGGAATTAAGGAAATAGCAAGGTTTTGCATTTTCTTGATTACATTTTCTTCAAATGGAGATTCACAGTAACGGAAAGCTTTACACAAGAAACCAACAAAAAATAAAGTTACGAGTGTCATAATAACGTTGCTTGCTCCTGCAAGAAATACCATCGGTAAAATGCTGAGATTCATTGTAATAGTTTCTGTATCTGCCTGTCCACTCATACCATCTTCCGTAATAGAAATGTTGCTCATAACATATTCCGCATTATTGTCTTTAACAGATGTTGTTATATCAGTGTTCATTGCAAGCATGTCTTGTGCTTCTTGTATCTGTTTTTCATCCATCTTAATACCTAAGGAAGAAAAATCAATAGAATAACCGATATGATTGGAGATATCAACGGATATAGAATTTTCAGGTATAATTGTAAAAATGACTGCTCCTGCAAGGCATCCTATGATTGCGAGGATAGTGAAAATCTTTGCAACAAGTGTTACATAACCACCAATCTGTCCCATTTTGTTAATTTTTGAAATTGCATTTTGTTTCATAATAAGTTCCCTCTTCTTTCTTTGTTAATTTCTATTCATGTTTTGCGTTTTTCTGAATAGTAGCTTTTTTGTACGTTTTATGTACTTGTTTAATTATTTAACGTTTATCGTTAAATGTAGTATACAAGGGATTATTATGTTTGTCAACAACTATTTAATGATAAACATTAAAAAATATTCTAGAAAAGTTAAAAATGATAATTGAGGGATGATATTTAGGCAATTTCTTTATATATAAAAAATCAGGAATCCTGTATATAATACAGTCCTGCTTCTTTAACTTTATTGTTTCTTTTTTTGTTTTTTGTTTTCATACATAATAGCATCACTAATCTGAATGCACTTTTCGTAGTCATCGGATTCATCTAAACATTTGCAGAAACATCCCATGGATACTCCAACTTGATAATAATCTTCTCTGGCATTTTCTTCCAGATTAAGCTCTTGTCTTTGGATTTCACGTTGAAAACTATGAAAACGTATTTTGCTGTCGACATATCCAGAATAACCTAAAAACGATTATTTTCTTCTTGATATGATATAATAGGACACTTTGCTCATTTCAGGAAATTATTCCTATATGATACTGAAATCTGATCTGCATCAAAATATACAATTTCTTTGTCGGGATATACTTTTATGGCCTTTATCTCCTTTGGATACCGAATGCTATGTATGTATTCATAATTGCTACATTCACAACGCCATCCAATTAGTCTTTCTTCGCCATCAACTTTTCCGGTTTGTCTTTCATCGCTGTAGAATTCTGTAATTTCACCTTTTTCATTTAATGTCAGAATTCCTGTTCCGGTTATTCCTTGATAAGAAATGGTTACTTTTACATGCTGCTCATCTATTTCTTCGTAAGAAACAAATTTAGAGAATAAAACGCTTGGATTCAGTACAATTGATTCAATAAACCATGAAATAATACCCGCACAATATCCTTGCTCGCTTGTTACATTGAAAAGAGGAATTACTCTGGCTAAAATTCCTTTCATGCCACCCTTTTTGTCTTCACTCATATAATCCATACCTTCAAATGGAATTCCATACATAGATGAACCACAATAAGCTTTTCGAAATGGAATCGGATTAGTAAGCCATAAATCATAGTCCATAGATATTATTTTCCCTGATTCATCATTAAAAACAAATTTGGTATCTTTAAAAAATGCATTTACGACAGGATATTTAGGAAATCCTTCTAAGCCAATGTATTCGCAGTATTTTTGTAAGGATTTTGGAAGGCTTTTTATTTCTTCTTTTGAGCATGCTTCATTTGTAGCGGGAATGGTTTGTATAAATGTTTCCATTTCCTGGTCAAATTGCTGTTTAAAAGGTGAACCACCAAGTTCACGATACATTCTATTCTGAAAAAGGCATGCAAATATGCCAAGCAATACAAAAGAACAGCTTTTTGTAAGTAAAGCCGGAAGCGGAACTTCAAAACCTGAAGCAAACTGGCAGATGGTTTGAGGAAGCATCATAATTCCTACAATAATGCAGGCTCTAACCATAATAGACCAAAGAAGTGTTCCAAGCGGTTTTTTCTTTTGTAATAAAAATAAGGTAACAAAGCAAAGAGGACTTATAATTCCCATATCCAATACATAAGTAATCATTGTAGTATATACGCCGATGAGTGGTAGTGTTTTTCCTGTTAACATGCTTGGTACAATGTCGGGGAACCATGCCACATATAAAGCGATTCCTGATATGATAAGAAATTTTTGTATTCCTTTCGTGTATGTAATACATTTGTCCCATTTTAAATGATATATGTGATAAAACATTCCAAACAAAGAGCATGTAAACAGAATCATATATATCAAAAATAGTCTGTTAAAGGTTATTCCAAATGCAATACTTGCTGCATAGTAGAATGTAATGGCATACATGGAAATCAACTTTAATTCAGCAACCTTACTTCTTGTCTTTCGATATTGCCAAAAAATAAACAAGAACATAGGAACGATAACAAATAAAACGCAATAATCCATTCCGATTGAAATTGGAGCACTAAAATAAGTATCATGTGCATAGATTCCATAGCCATACATTTCTACTGCATGACCGTATTGATTGATGAATTCATACTTATGTGTAAAATCCATGGATAATATGCCTGCTAAAGAAGTAACACACATAAGTAAAATGGTAATCATTGCAAGGGAATCGGTCTTTATTTTTTTCATCAATAATTTCTCCTGTTTATACTACGGTAATCTTTTTTGTAATGCATCATTTGCATTAATCTTATCATCTACTCTTTTGCGTTTACAAAGTGAATTAGTGGCTTTATTGATTCTCGATTTGTACAATCAGCTCCTTTGAATGTTTCTAACATATGAATATCATCTTCGGTTTTATCAATCTTCTGTTCAATTGATTTCTTAATCATATTCATCATCATTTTTTTCAAAAAGCCCACTTTTTTAGGATCATACCCGCCCTCAAAATAGAAAAACTTTCCCTGCTCAATTTCATTTTGTGCAGCAATTTTTGTTGCTACTTCTTCGCTTGGTATGGACATTCCAACACCAAAAACGATTACATTCTTAAGCTTTAAAGCTTTTATCTTGTCGTAACCATATACCATATTGGCCATAATCCAACCGCCATAGATAACTGTATCGTAAACAGTCAGCTCATCCGTTTTTACTTTCTTGTATTCTTTTGCTTCACAGCCTAGTTCTTCTGCAATCCAATTTGCATATTTTGCGGTAAAACCTGTCCCACTTTGATAAACTACTATTTTTTTCATAATTAGTAACCTTCCCTTCTTAAAGTTTGCGAATTTGTGCACAGCACAAATTTACCATGTAAAAATCTTCCGGTTATGGATTTTTTACATTATGTCCTCCAAATTTTTCTCCATCTGCAGAATGGTTTTTATCGTAATTGCAATTTCCTGAGGATCAATTCCTGCAAATATTCCATGAACAATTTTTTCACTTTCTTCGTCATGTGACTCACAAAATGTTCTTGTTTTCTCTGTTAAAACAATGCGTTGTTTTCTTTTATCAGTTTCATCACTAAGGGTCTGAATGTAGCCTTTTTTCTCTAGCTTAATTAAGATCTGCTTTACATTCTGGTGTGAACTTCCTGTTATCTCTGCTAATTCTTTAATTGTAGGTGGATTTTTACACAGATTAATGCAGATTATTACAAAAAACTGTTTCCAGCTAATGTCTTCAAAAAAACTATCTGCTTTTGCCTGATAACGGTTGTCAAATGCACTTAGCACTCCTAATAAGAAAAAAGAAGCTTCCATTCCATCAAAGTTTAATTCACCTTTTTCAATAATCTCTTCTAAATGTTTCACTTATGCATCTTCCTTTCTCTGCTTGCCAAAGTATGTAACAGCAATTTCTCAACAAAAAAGGTAATACATTACCTATAATTGGTAATATATTACCTTTCTCACTTGTTGTCAATATATATTTATACAATTCCTACTATTTATAATTTTGGACATTTGAATTATCTACTTTTTCAAAAGGAACCCATACAAATTTACAATCTTCTGTTGCATAGTCAATATCTTTTATAGAATTTCCTTTTGCAATTTCCATAGCAGCTTTTACTACATATTCACCTTGTCCTGTTGCCGATTGATAAACGGTAAAGGCCATTGTGCCTTCTTCAATGCAAGCACATCCGTCTTGTGTTGCATCAATTCCTAGAATAGGTACATTAATTCCTTTTTCCTTGCAGGCGTCAATAACACCTAAAGCCATGGAATCATTGTTACAAACAACGACATCAAAATCATTGTCTAGTCCTAGGAAAATATTAAAATACTCATATGCTGTGCTTTGTTCCCAATTAGCGTGATCTTCGAATACATAATTAATCTTTTTTCCTGATGCATTCAGAGTTTTTTTAAATTGTCCTGTACGTCCTACTGTTGCAGAATGACCTTGAGGTCCTTTGAATAATACCACATTAATTTCATCTTTATCCTTGAATTTCTCTAAAATATATTCTGCTTGAAATTGCCCAGCATCGCCTTCGGAAGAACCAACATAGATATATTTGTTTGCTTCTAGTAATTTTTCATCAGGACAACTATTGAAGAATACGATTGGTACATCGCCTGCAATTGCTTCTAACTCTAATGTCGTATCAGTATCTACAGGTCCACATAAAATAACATCATAATTTTCTGCAACAGCTTGCTTAATATGAGCCACTTGGTTTTCAATGGAGTTTTGAGCATCATATACATCAATCGTAGCACCATATTGTGATGCCGTTTGTTGAGCTTGATTAACTAGCACATTTCGAAACGTATCTGGTTGTGATAATGATAAATACATTTTCAAATTATCACCATTTGTAGAAGCAGATTGGTTTCCACATCCCACAAGGCAAATCGTGGTTAATGTTAAACAGAGAATAATACTTATATATTTCTTCATGGAATTCCCCCCTTTAAATACGGAATTTTTTAACTTGTTGCGATAATTTTTCAGACGATACTGTTAAACTCTTCGACTCGTCTGCTACCTGCTTACTATTTTCAGCAATTCCTTTCGCTTGTTGCAACATAGTTTCAGAGGTTGCTAAAATTTCTTCGGTACTAGCTGCCTGTTCTTGAGATATTGCAGCCACATTTGTTGCAACCTGATCTACTTGATTGATTTTCTCTATCATATGTTCTATTAAATCACTTGTTTCTGCAATATTTGCATAAATATTTTCAAATGTATCAATTGCAGAATGAATAAGTACACTGCTTTCATTAATGTCTTCAGCACTATTACCTGCTTGTTTTACAGCATCATCTACCAAATCCCTAACTTCATCAATTAATTTTGATATATGAGCAACAGAATCAGCGCTACTATTTGCAAGATTGCCTATTTCGGATGCTACTACTGCAAAACCTTTTCCTGCTTCACCTGCTCTTGCCGCTTCAATGGATGCATTGAGAGATAATAAATTTGTTTCATCCGCAATATTACCAATGAGCTGAACGATTTCTACAATTTCATTCGAAGCAATTCCTACTTTATTGACAGCTTGTTCTAAGTTTTGGATAGACGTTTGGATATCACCGAGTGCTTTTCCTACATATTCCATATCTTGGCGACCTTTTTTAGATACGGAAACTGTTTCCTGCATTTTGTTTTCAACGCCTACACTATCTGCTTTAGTATCAGCAACAACACTAGCAAGTTTTGTTGCATTATCAGCAATTTCATTTACAGATAATGATAATTGATCAACTGTAGAATTAAGTTCACTCATGGATTCCGATTGAACGCTTGCTGCATTTTGCATTTCAGCTGAAACTGCATCATTGGTTTCTGCCTGAGAACCTAATTTGGATGAAATATCTCCTATTGAAATAATCATACTTCTCATCGATTTAATAAAATCAACAACACTGTTACTCATTACAGCAATTTCATCGCTACCCTTGCTTTCTATTGAAACAGTAAAGTCTCCGTCTGCCATGTCTATAATTGCCGAGGTTAATTTTTTTACAGGTCCTACTACAACCTGTGTTATTCTCTCTGTTACTATACATAGAACAATGATTGATACTGCACTGATTATTATCATCAAGGTACGTAGATGAATTAAGTCAATTAAAACGACTTTGGTAGGTATGTATGATACTAGTACCCAATTTGTTCCCGCAATTTCTTCAAATACCGTCATATTATCTTCAATTGTGCAGAAATCATAATCTTGAACGTTTATTTTTTCCGCTACCTGGAGAAGAAATGCATTGTCTGTTTGTTCTTCTAGCTTTTTGGATATAATGGTTGAATCTCTATGTGCCAAAATCACATTACTATTTTTATCTACTAAAAAAGCTTCTGCATGTTTCATCTCGATAAAAGAATTTACAATAATGGAGATACGGTCTAAAGACATGTCCGCAGATATAACGCTTTTTTTATTTTTTCCATCATTTAGAATTCCAGAAACACTAATTACTTTTTCGCCTGCTGAATTAACGTATGGAGAACTTACTGCCATATTGACTCTTGTCAAACCTTCTTTATACCATACTTCGTCATGAATATTGTTGACACTTATAGATGCCTCTGTTGCTTTCATTACTTTTCCTGTAGTGTCTCCAATATAGATACCTTGTGGATAGTTAGAATTGTAATTATAAAAGGAATCTAAAATCTTTTGTATCTGTGCATCATTGAAATGCATTTTTTCAATTGTAGTTTTTACCATTTGAAAAGAAGATATATTTTCCTTTAACCAAGCTTCAATTTGGGCTGTTTGGTTTCCTACAGAAGAAGAAAGTAATTCCTCTGAATATTCTTCAATAACATTTGCTGATTTTCCGTATGAAAACGTAACCAGTACAATTATCATGGCTATTACAATTGAAACAATACTTCCTATCAATTTCATTTTAATTGATTTCATTTTCTTAGGCATATCTTTTATCACTCCATTTCAGAATATTTTAGTAGTACCTTTAATTATTATCGCACTACACATGCTAAAGGTCGATATATTCAGACGCATAGTTCGCAACATAGCTATAAACTGAACAAATAAAAATGGTGTGTGCCTGCGCACACCATTTAGTGTAACTAGGTCTTTCCTGGAAAGTAAAAAAGTGCAAGCCATAAAAGAAACTTGCACTTTTTTCATTTTATCGAAAAATATTTACTGTATAAGCCGTTGTTTGTGGTGGGATGCTTGCTGTCATAAAGTTTGCATGATTTACTCTTACACGCAATCCAGGTATTAAATCTGCAAAATCCATTGGTCTGCCAAAACCATTAAAAAATATGGTATCATCTGATATATTAAACTGTATCACATCAGGTCGTCTGCCATCTTTGATTACCGTAAAATTTCTATTTCTTCTGTTTACATCAACAATTCGTCCCTCTATTACGTTTTCCTGCCTTGGCTGTCTTACTACTCGTATCATGTATGCCGTTGCTTGTGGTGGAATACTTCTTGTCATTGCTGATGAATAAGTTGCATTAATGACCATTCCAGTCAGTAAATCTCTGGAACGAATTCGTCTGCCTCTTTCATCAAAAATAACGGTATTATTTCCTACCACTAGTCGAATTTCGAGTTCTCGCCGATTACAATTTACGCAATCTGTATAAGAAACGGTAACCAACGTATTATTTCTGTCGGAATCAATTTCTTCAATTATTCCATTGGTAAGATGTTGCATTGCATTTCTTGAAAAATTACCATCCATAAATTACACCTATATGCTGTTTATTTATAATATATTCCCAAAAACGGTAAATGTTACTTCACAATCCAATCCATTAACGTTTGTATATGACTTTTCCTCTTATTTATACTTTTCACGTTTTACTACTTATTGTACATTTCTATTCTTTCAAGCATCTCTTCGTAAGGAATACATTCTGCATATCTTCTTGGCCACATGAATTCATTATGATAGCGATAGCTCTGTTCTGCGGTCATGAAGACATTATCTACGGTGGTATTGGTAGTTGCTGGAATGATTACATGAAAACCATGTTCAAAACCACATTTTACTGTAGCATCGATGCAATAATCAGTCTGTAAGCCTGTTATAATGATTTCTTTTTCAACTTTTCCCTGTAAATATTCTAATAATTCTGTTCCACGAAAAGCACTATTTACATTCTTATCAAATATCTTTTCGTCTGGCATTGGCTGAAATCCTTCGTAGATTTCGTATCCTTCTTTTCCTTTTGTAAGTTCCTCATCAGGGCCATCATCGTGACGAACGTATACTACTTCAATTCCTTTTTCACGAGCCTTTTTTATCAGTTCTTTTTCGTGGGAAACAAAGGTTTCAAACTGATATAAAGCGTTGGTTGTAATTAATTTTTGTGTATCGATAACTAAAAGTACCATCTACAAGCTCCTTTTCTTTTGCGCATTATTGTTTACATAATGCTTTTATGATACTACAGTTTCTTTAGTATTTGCAATTGAACATATTTACTTTATAAAATTAACAATATGTAACCAATTCCTCCACCGGAATTCGCATATTCTTATGTCTTTCATTATCAGCAGGCTTCTCATCTGCATAACCAATTGCCAGAATATTAATTGGCTCTAAATGCTTTGGCAGATTGAATTCTTTACTTACAACATCTGCTTTAAAGTAACAAATCCAACAAGTTCCTAAGCCTAGCTCCGTCGCTTCTAACATCATATGATCCGTTAATATCGTTGCATCAATGTCTGTCATGGATTTTCCATCAAAAGGTCTAGTCCACGCTTTGGAGTGGTCAGCACACACGATGATTGCAACTGGTGCATCATATATATTTGCAGCTTTTCCAAGCTTATCCATACTATCCTTCTCTTGTACTACGATTAATCTCACTGGCTGTAAATTAGCCGCTGTTGGTGCAACGTGTGCCGCTTCGATAATCTTTTCTATTTTTTCACTTTCTACTGCTCTATCCTCATATTTTCTTACTGAATAACGCTTTTTTGCAAGTTCTAATAATGACATCTCTTAACCGTCCTTTTTTTAATTTTGTGAGCTCTTGTTCTTTTGGTCAACCTAATTTATTATTATATGGATAGCTTGCAAAAATACAAGAATGCACTTTTTAGGTATATACTACCCAAAAAGTAAGTACTGTACTTTTTGAACATTTATGTCCTAAACTATAACTGTATGATTTTATGCTATCTGGAGGTTTATTATGGATAAAAAAAACAATTTCTCTTGTCCGGTAGAAGCAACAATTTCTCTTATCGGAGGCAAATACAAAGCAATTATTCTGTGGCATCTTTTACATGGAACGATGCGTTATAGCGAACTACATCGCAAAGTGCCCCATGCAACCGATAAAATGCTGGCACAACAATTACGAGAATTAGAAAAAGACGGTCTGATTTCTCGAACCGTCTATCCTGTCGTACCGCCAAAAACAGAATACAATCTAACTGAATTCGGACAAAGCCTTGTCCCTATTCTGGATGCTATGTGTAATTGGGGAAATGAATATTTACAGTCTAACTCCTGTTCGCGCTCCATTTCTTCCTAATATTCATAATCGCCATAACCTTTGCTACTGCATATCTTCCAATCAATTCGAACAATCCTGCGGTAAATGCATAGTATACCGCTACCTGATACTGATATATTGCTATCACATTTAAATCTAATGCATCCAGTTTAAATGCTTCTATTAATTGGTCGATTCTACGAATGGTTTCCGCACATATCTCTTTATCCTGCATATGCATATTCAAATAATTCACCGCATCGCCAATCAATGCGATAAGATGATGGTACATACTTATTTGAGCAAAGCTATTTGCCTTCTCTGTATCTCCAACCATCATATACGAATGAAGCAACATGGATGCTATCTTGGAAGATTTACGAAAAGCACATGTGGGACGCAGTGACGGAGCACCAAAATCCACTGTTGCGGAAGAATTGAAACGGGATTTAGAGGAAGTGGTTAATTTTGAGGGTAGTTATACAGAACAGCTTTTGTTGGTATTTTGCAAGCAAACCAAGCTACGCTATAACAAGCTGTCGGAAGAAGAAAAACAATGGCTGATACGCATTATGCAGAAATCGGAATTGATAAAGAATGCTGTTTCTAAACGCGGGAAGGGGAAAAAGTAAGTAATCGAAAATTCTTTCCGGATTGATATAAACAATTGCTACTGCTATAATAAATGCCAAGACAATCATTTCAAATAGGGGATAATACCATGAAGTTTGAAAAATTAGCAAATTCTATAAAAAACATAAATGACAAAGCAGGTTCTACAGCCAAAAGTGCCGTGAATCAGCTTATGACATTACGAAATTGGGCGATTGGATACTATATCGTAGAATATGAACAGGCTGGAAGTGACAGAGCAGAATATGGAACACAGCTATTGAAAAATTTGGAAAAAGAAATTTCACAAAAAGGAATGAACTCCACATTATTCAAGCTTTGCCGTAATTTCTATTTGTTGTATCCGCAAATTGGTGCGACGGTGTCGAACCAATTTGAATTACCGGATTTTGAAAAAAGTTCGACAGTGTCGAACCAATTTGAAACAAAACCGGAAGTTTTGGTAAGCAATCTCTCATTTTCCCATATTAGGGAAATTATGGTTATTGAAGATGATTTTGAAAGATTTTTTTATGAAACAGAATGTATGAAATGCAATTGGAGCGTAAGAGAGCTTCGTAGGCAAATAAAAACAAATCTGTTTGTAAGAGCCGGAATTAGCAAGAATCCGGAACTGTTGTTAACAAAATCAGTAGATAATGCAAGTTCAAATGCGTTAACAATTAAAGACCCGTTTACTTTCGAATTTCTTGGCTTGGATGCCAAGGAAGCTGTAAGCGAATCCGATTTAGAACAGGCATTGATGGACCATTTGCAGGAATTCATGCTTGAATTAGGACAAGGCTTTTGCTTTGAAGCAAGGCAAAAGCGCATCATAATTGATGATAAATATTATTTCATTGATTTGGTTTTCTATAACAGATTGTTGCACTGTAATGTTATTATCGAATTAAAAAATGACGAGTTTAAGCATGAGGATTTAGGACAATTAAATGCCTATGTGGGTTATTACAAAAAGAACGAAATGATGCCGGGCGACAATCCGCCAGTTGGCATTTTGCTTTGCACCGATAAGGGTTCGCAGATGGTAGAATATGCATTGTCAGGAATGGATAACCAACTGTTTGTTTCAACATATATGCTCCATTTGCCGGATAAGCGGAAATTGGAAGAATTTATGTTGAAAGAATTGGAAGAAATGGGAATGTAACTGTAGAAATGCTTGAGAATCTTTGAATTTATAGGAGCATTGAATTTGAATAATGAGATGCATAACAAGGTGTTCTATATCAGTTTAAGTGGCTGATACAGAATACCTTGTTTTTGTAACTAAGTAGTCTTGTTTTGTAAGTCAGTTGTATGATTGTTGAAATTAAGTAAGTGAATAGATATGATAGGTACAGGAGGTGACGCAATGAAACTAATACTTAAGGAAAATCCGGATGTGGAATTAACTGTGACAGTGGAATATCCCAAGCAGAGTAGCCAAGTATCACGTATCATTCAGAAACTGAGAACAGAGGAACAGTTTCTAATTGGTAGCGAGAATTACAGAAATTATAAAGTCTTGGTGTCGGATATTTTCTATATCGAAAGCGTTGACAAGCGTACTTTTATATATACAAAGGGAATGGTATTCAGAAGTGAAAAACGCTTGTACCAGTTAGAAAATGAACTGAAAGAATATGATTTTGTAAAAGTGAGTAGAACTTGTTTGGTGAATATTAATGAGCTTGTACATATAAAGGCGTTGGCAAACAGTAGATTGGAAGCGGAGTTGTCTAATGGAGAAAAAATAATTGTTTCAAGAACATATATTCCGGAAATAAAAAGAAAGATTTTTAAGGAGGTGTAGATGTGAAGAAATATATACAAAAATCATTAATGTTGTCAGCAATAATATGGATTATTGTTACGTTAGTTTCGTTCTTGTGTTTTGAATATAGGGAAGAGATGAAAATGAATTTCTTAATTTTGATTGTGTCGTTTCTAGGTATGGGAATTCATTATTTTACATCGTACATATTTTATGATAGCTTTTTGAAGGAATTAATCTGTAAATATATTTTAGTGGAAAGTATGGTTTTGGTTATTGGAATATTCAGTGGATGGTTCATCGAAACAAATTGGTGGATGTCTTTTATATATGTGACTCCCGTTTTTGTTTTAGCGTATTTGTTGGGAATTACACAAATGAGGCGAGATGTTCAAGCAATTAATCTAAAACTTGCTGAAAAGAAAGTGGGGAAGTCATATGAAGAATAGCAGAAAATATATGTCGGATAAATATTTGCTTCTCTTTTTTGTACTCACACTTTTATGGACATGGATATGTGGGTTCACACCGGTAATATTCGATTTTACAGGTACACCGGCTGGTACTTTTCTGTTTTATTTTGGTGGTGGTGCACCTTCTGTCGTAGCATTGTTTCTTGTGTTTTTCACATATCCTAAGGAAAAGATAAAAGATTATTTTCATAGATGTTTTAGTTTCAAATATATGGGATGGAGAGGATATGCACTTGATAAACTGTTAGTTCGATTTGGCTTTCTTGGTGCTTCGGCGATTCTTGGATTTATCTGGGGAATATGGCACTTGCCATGGTACTTTACACCGGGACAGGCACAGTATAATTTATTACAGGATTCCGTTTTTCATGCAATTATGTTTATTCCCAGTGTGATGATGTTAAGCTCGTGGGTTACCTTTGTCTACATAAAGACAAAGCGTAGTATATTGGCAGGAGCATTGGTGCATATGTTTAGTAATTTAATAGGCAGCCAGTTACTGTCCTCTTACACGACACAGATTAGTATGATTATCCGGTATGCAAATATGGTCTTTTTTGCAATTATAATGCTATATGTAATTTTTTCAAAAAAATTTGACAATGAGGTAAAAAAACAGATTTCTACGATTAAAGAAGATGAAGAGACATTTTTACGGGATGTTGATTGAAAGCAAGAGAAACTTTCAGTCGTGCGCCCAGCGAAGGGCAATTAACCTAACAGGTGGAAATCCTGTCTGTTTAAGGTCTAGCCAACCAACAGTAGCGAGTCTTGAGTAGCTGACAGTAATGGCAGTTGCTAAGCGTAGATAGCGAGCAAGTAGGGTTGCAAT